>NZ_BAAHAP010000019.1:12900-77611 GCF_054777495.1 Echinicola sediminis
ATGCTGATTCAGGTGAGGAAACTAAATCTGAATAATAGATGCATTTACTTTAATGGAAATATAAAGGGGTTGGACTTTGGTTCAATCCCTTTTTTATTATCCTTTTTAAAATTATTCTGTCTCTTAGTGATAAAATCCTTAAATTTGGGCATTCAATTTCAATAAATGGACAAACAAAAAGCAACTCTCCTTCTTCAGGATGGAACCGTATTTCACGGAACATTGATCGGTAAACATGGTACGAATGGCGGTGAAATCTGTTTCAATACAGGTATGACCGGTTATCAGGAAATCTACACAGACCCTTCCTATACAGGGCAAATCGTTGTAAACACCACCCCTCACATTGGTAATTATGGTGTGATAGATACTGAAGTGGAATCAGATGCGCCAACCATTGCGGGCATAGTGGTAAACAGTTTTTCTGAAATCTACAGTAGGCTTGATGCGACCCAGTCTTTGCAAGATTACTTGGAAAGTAACGGGATCACGGGCATTGCAGAAGTGGATACCAGAAAACTTGTAAAACACCTCCGTTCAAAAGGGGCAATGAATGCGATAATCACTTCTGAATACGATAAGCTGGAAGATATTCAGAAGGAATTGGATAAAGTTCCTGATATGAATGGACTGGAACTTTCATCGCAGGTATGTACAAAGGAGCCTTATTTCTTGGGTGATGAAAATTCATCTATTAAAGTGGCTTGCCTTGATTTTGGTATCAAGAAAAATATCCTCAGAAGCTTGGTAGAGCGGGGAGCGTACTGTAAGGTATTTCCTGCTAAAACCAAATTGGAGGAAATGGAATCTTGGGGACCAAATGCCTATTTTCTGTCAAATGGCCCAGGAGATCCGGCGGTAATGGACTACGCTGTAGATACTGTCAAAGCTATCCTAAAACTGGATAAGCCGGTGTTCGGTATTTGTCTTGGACATCAGATCTTAGCCGAGGCAGTAGGAATCAAAACCTACAAAATGCACCATGGCCATCGTGGTCTCAATCATCCCATCAAAAACCTGCTTACCGGTAAGAGCGAGATTACCTCGCAAAATCACGGCTTTAATGTGGTAAGGGAAGATACTGAACAGCATCCGGAAGTAGAAATCACCCATGTTCACTTGAACGATAACACCGTGGCGGGGATCAAGCTGAAGGATCGCCCTGCGTTCTCCGTACAATATCACCCGGAATCATCTCCGGGACCACATGATTCCAGGTACCTGTTTGATGATTTCATTTCTTTAATCAATAAATAGAATCAACCTATAAACCTTTTAGTATTATGACTTTGATTACAGCAATTCATGCTAGACAAATTTTAGATTCCAGAGGTAACCCAACTGTGGAAGTAGATGTAGTTACTGAGGCTGGAGCCTTCGGTAGAGCTGCCGTTCCAAGTGGAGCTTCTACAGGAGTCAATGAAGCAGTAGAACTACGTGACGGTGACAAGAGCAAGTACCTTGGAAAAGGAGTGCTTCAAGCTGTTAAAAATGTAAATGAAATCATCCAGCCTGAGTTGATTGGTCAGGACGTATTCGATCAGAGAGGAATCGATGAACTGATGATCAAATTGGATGGTACTGATACAAAATCCAAATTAGGTGCCAATGCCATTCTAGGCGTTTCTTTGGCTGTCGCTAAAGCGGCTGCTGATGAATTGGGACTGCCATTGTTCAGGTATGTAGGCGGAACTAACGCCAAGACCCTTCCTGTGCCAATGATGAATATCATCAATGGAGGATCCCATTCAGATGCTCCTATTGCCTTCCAGGAGTTTATGATCCGTCCAGTAGGTGCGCCTACTTTCTCAGAAGCAATGAGAACAGGAGCCGAGATCTTCCATAACCTTAAAAAGATCCTACATGACAAAAACCTTAGCACTGCAGTAGGTGATGAGGGTGGTTTTGCACCGAATTTCTCAGGTGGAACTGAAGAAGCATTAGAATGTATTTTGGATGCCATCTCTAAAGCCGGTTACAAAGCAGGATCTGATGTTACGATTGCTTTGGACTGTGCATCTTCTGAGTTCTTTGAAGATGGAACCTATAACTATAAGAAGTTTGAAGGCGACACTGGCGTAGCCAGAAGCAGAGAAGAGCAAGTGGCTTATTTGGCCGAACTTACCGAGAAATATCCTATCGACTCCATCGAAGATGGATGTGCTGAGGAAGACTGGGAAGGCTGGGCTATGCTTACCGCTAAAATCGGTGATAAAGTGCAGTTGGTAGGTGATGATCTTTTCGTAACCAATGTGAAATTCCTTCAGAGAGGTATTGAAGAGAAGTCTGCCAATTCTATTCTGATCAAAGTAAACCAAATCGGTACATTGACAGAGACGTTGGATGCCATTGAGCTAGCTCATAAGGCTGGGTTCACTGCGGTGATGTCACACAGATCAGGAGAGACTGAAGATGCAACCATTGCTGATTTGGCAGTAGCTTGCAATACAGGTCAGATCAAAACTGGTTCTGCTTCCCGTTCTGATAGAATGGCCAAGTACAACCAGTTGTTAAGAATAGAAGAGTTGCTCGGAGATACAGCTTATTTCCCTAAGAAATAAACTGAGCAGAATTGTATTATAGAAAGCATCCCGAATCATCGGGATGCTTTTTTTGTTTTTGGAAACTGTGTTTTTTGATTTAGGTACTCAGGGTACATTATAGGGGATGTGTTGGGGGCTTAGTCAATTCTATTGCCTATATTTGTTTTACTATAACTTGGGCCATTATGGGAAAATACCTGAAATACACGAAGAATTTCTACTTTATATTTACTGTTCTTTTTGTGATTTGGATGATTTTTATTGATACCAATGATATCATTAGTCAATTTACCTTACGGGCTAAGCTTTCCCATTTGAAAGATCAGAAAGAGTTTTATTTGGAACGTAAGGAAAAAATAAAAGAGGAAAGGGAAGAATTGCTGAGCAACTACGAACTTTTGGAGAAGTTTGCCCGTGAAAGGTATTTGATGAAGAAGAAAACAGAGGATCTTTATGTTATCATTGATGAATAGATATGTTTTTTCCATTTTATTTTTCATAACGCTCTTCCTAGGGGGATCGAGAGAAGCTTTAGCACAGCGGGAGTTTTATCAGGAAGAAGGAGAAAAAGTGCCTTTGAGTGAACGTCTGTATTTTGGAGGGAATTTTGGATTGCAGTTTGGAAGGGTTACCTACGTTGACGTGTCACCTTTGGTAGGGGTGATGATCACCGACCGCTATTCCGCAGGTTTGGGTGTTACCTATCAATATTTGAATTATAAGGATTTCGCGAATGCCTCCTCCAGTGTTTTTGGGGGGAGGGTTTTTAACCGTTACAATGTTGTTCAAAACCTCTTTGCACATGCGGAGTTCGAGTCTTTAAATGTCGAGCTGATTCGGGAAACTAGTACCGGATTTGAAGAATATAGGGAGTGGGTTCCCGGACTTTTCTTAGGCGGAGGGTATTTTGTTCCCTTTGGAAGAAAAGGTGGGATAAATTTAACTATTTTGTATAATGTTATTTATGACAATTTGAAATCACCCTATAATGAACCATATGTGATCAGGGCTGGTTTTGTACTCTAACAGCGTAAGAAGACTATGGATTTTAGAAAATCATTTATTGATAAAATTTACGATTCTCATAAGCAATGCCCTGAGTGTCCTTCGCCAAGGCTTGTACAGGAGTTTTTCGAGGGCTTATTAGGCGTCTTATTCCCCGAATTTGCAGATAAGATTTTGCTGGATAAGCAGGAGGTTGATGACAAGCTTAATTATTATGAAATCCAGCTTCAAGGCATTTTGGGTAAGAATAAGAAGCTGATTGATCAAGAAAGTGAGGTTGTCGCTGAAGAGTTTTTCCAACAATTATCGGGCGTATATGATGCTATCTTAGAAGATGTGGACGCGATGTTTGCTGGTGACCCGGCAGCCAGGTCTAAGACGGAAGTCATTAGAAGTTACCCTGGATTTTATGCCATTGCCGCCTATAGAATAGCCCATTTGTTAAAAGTTCAAGGTGTTTCTTTGATCCCGAGGATGATTACGGAATTTGCCCATAGTAAAACTGGGATTGATATCCACCCTGGCGCTCAGGTGGGCCGTTATTTCTGTATAGATCACGGCACGGGAGTGGTGATCGGTGAGACGACCATTATTGGGGATCACGTGAAGATTTACCAGGGGGTGACCCTTGGTGCACTTAGTGTAAACAAAGAGGATGCGGATATCCAACGGCATCCAACGATAGGGGACAATGTCGTTATCTATGCGGGAGCTACGATATTGGGAGGAAAAACGGTCATCGGTGAAGGAAGTGTAGTAGGAGGTAACGTGTGGTTGACCAAAAGTATCCCCGCCAAAAGTAAAATATATTATCAGACTAAAATGTATGACGCAAGTGCGGAAACCACGGACATGTACATTTTTAAAAACGATGCTCAATGAAGCTATTTGAGTTGATTGGGAATACTCCCTTAGTGGAGCTTCAACATATACCTACAAAACCAAAAGTAAAAATTTTCTGTAAACTGGAAGGACAGAACCCCGGGGGGAGTGTCAAGGACCGCGCCGCTTACAGCATGATCAAACGGGCAATGGAAAGAGGGGAAATAAAAAAAGGCGACAAGCTCATTGAAGCCACAAGCGGTAATACAGGGATCGCATTGGCCATGATCGCCCAAGTTTTGGGTGTGGGGATGACGCTGATAATGCCCGATAATTCAACCAAAGAAAGGGTGGTGTCTATGGAGGCCTATGGGGCAAAAGTTATCTTAACCCCAGCGGAGAAGACCATAGAATATTCCAGAACCTTGGCAGAGGAGATGGCGGAGAAGGAAGGCTATTTTATCCTTAACCAATTCGCCAATCCGGACAATTATCAGGCGCACTATGAAGGTACCGGGCCGGAGATCATGCGCGATACCAATGGGGAGATTACTCATTTTGTATCTGCGATGGGAACCACGGGAACCATTATGGGGGTGTCGAGGTATTTGAAGGAAAAGAATCCTGCTATTCAGATAGTGGGCACCCAGCCTACGGATGGTTCCAGCATTCCCGGTATCAGAAGGTGGTCTCCTGAGTTTTTGCCCAAGATTTACGAAGCTTCCAGGGTGGATCAAATCATTGATGTAAGCCAGGAAGAAGCAACAGAAATGACGAGAAGAATGGCCAAAGAAGAGGGGATTTTGGCGGGAATGAGTAGTGGTGGCGCGCTTCATGCGGCTATTAAGCTGGCCGAAACATTGGATGAGGGAGTAATTGTCTGCATTACATGCGACAGAGGAGATAGGTATTTGAGCTCAGATTTATTTGGATAATACATCAAATGCCAGAGCATGGAGAAAGCCGAGTTAAATTTAGATTTGACTCGGCTTTTTTTATGCTCGATTGATCTTATCCTATAATTTGAAGAAATATGCAGAACGATTCTCTTGGCAGATTGGTTGGGTATTAAACTCGATTTTTATTTACATGGAAAGGGATAAAAAACTCCATCAAATTGCGTATTCCGTTTTGGATTTAGCGATCATTAAGGAAGGGTACGATGCTCGGGATGCTTATGGACGCAGTCTGGATTTGGCTAAACATGCTGAGGGTTTGGGATACAAAAGGTTTTGGTTGGCGGAACATCACAATATGGAACATGTGGGAAGTTCTGCTACAGCCTTGCTGATTGGTTATATAGCTGAAGGCACCCAAACAATTCGGGTGGGTTCTGGAGGGATTATGTTGCCTAATCATTCTCCACTTATGGTTGCGGAACAATTTGGAACCCTCGCCTCCCTGTACCCTGATAGGATTGATTTAGGGCTTGGTAGGGCTCCCGGAACAGATCAGAACACCGCAAGGGCGCTGAGGAGAAATCGTCTTGAAACGGTTGAAGAATTCCCTTCTGATTTGGAAGAGCTTCAGTTGTACCTATCCGATGAAAATGTCGACGGGAGTGTCAGGGCGATTCCCGGTGAGGGGCTGGATATTCCTATTTACCTTTTGGGCAGCAGTATGAGCAGCGCCATTCTGGCTGCTGAGAGGGGATTACCCTATGCTTTTGCCAGTCATTTTGCTCCTTCCCAATTTATCAGCGCTATACGTTATTACAAAGAAAATTTTCAGCCGAGCCGGTACTTGGACAGGCCTTACGTCATATCCTGCGTCAATATCATCGCTGCTGATGAAGAGTCGAAAGCCCATCAGATGGCCACTTCATTTTTCCAGATGGCCCTGGGGATTGTCCGAAGGAAGTCTTATCCGCTAAGGAAGCCGGTGGATTCCATGAAAGGCTTATGGACGGAGCAAGAGGCAGCTGCAATTCACCAAATGATGGCCTGTAGCTTTGTTGGGTCAAAGGCCTCCGTAAAGGAAGACTTGAAGAGTTTTCAAGAAATTGCTCAAGTGGATGAAATTATGGTTTGTTCCCATATTTATGATCATGGGGAGAGGCTCAGGTCTTATGAGCTTGCCGCCGAGTGTTTTGTTTCTTAATGATTTTTGGAGTGAAAAGGAGGGCTTTGCCTTGTATATGAAAAGTGGTAAATTCACCTGATTTTTGGAATTGTTGGTTGCTGGATCTGTTTATTCAACCTGAATAAGAAGTGCTAAGTTGGAGTAGAATTGAATATACCATATGACATTGAGAAGTAAAACGTATATACCGGTCTTAACCATAGCTGGGTCAGACAGTGGCGGAGGGGCAGGTATTCAAGCAGATTTGAAAACTTTTTCAGCTTTGGGCTGCTTTGGTACCAGTGTCATTACTGCGACTACGGCCCAAAATACATTGGGAGTGAAAAGTATTCATGATATTCCAGTGGATCACATAATTGATCAATTTCAGGCTGTGATGTCCGATATAAGTCCCCAGGCTATTAAAATAGGTATGCTCAACCGGCCTGAAGTAGTAAGCCGACTGGCTGAGGAATTGAGAAAGTATCCAGATGTACCTGTAGTCTTTGACCCTGTGATGGTGGCAAGTAGTGGGGATAGGTTGATCCAGGAGGAAACCACTTCCTTATTAAAGACGGCATTGTTTCCTCTTTCTCATCTTATCACCCCTAATCTGAATGAGGTAGCAGCGCTGGTTGGATATACCATTGATGATAAGGAAGGGATGATACAGGCTGCCGAGTCGCTGTTGGAATATAATGCAAGGTATGTGCTGGTAAAGGGAGGACATTTAAAGGGGGAAGTGGTGTTTGATGTCCTGAAGAGTAAAAGTGGGTGTGAAATTTTTGAAGGTACGAAAATTCAGACATCGAATACCCATGGAACCGGTTGTACCCTGTCATCGGCAACTGCTGCTTTTCTCGCAAGAGGTTTGAGCATCAGGGAGGCTGTAAAAGCTGCCCGGGAGTATATTAGGGGAGCGCTTATGGCAGGAAAGGATGTGCTGACAGGCCAAGGTGAAGGGCCTTTAAATCATTTTTATTGTCCGGAACAACTCATTAAAAATGAACAGGTATAACTTCAGTGTCTAGTTCCTTTTTTTATGTCGCTCAGAGACCGTTCGAGTCTGCATACCATCCACTAATATTTTTTGTGATATTAATTTTTAAAACTTCTTTATTTTTGATAGTCTTGAAGGATGACCCTAATGATCCTAGGCCATAAAAAGAAAAAGCATGTCAAAAAACTCATCCAAAAACCAGGAGGCTAAGAGTAGAAGGAAATTTTTAAGAAACGCTTCATTGGGAACATTTGCTGCCGCAATCGGGGCTAACATCGTTTTTGGTGAATCGATGCCCAAAGGCTATGTTCCTGTTGTATTACAGGATGACGATCCCTATAAGTTGTTTAAAAAGCACAGTGAGTTGATCGTCCTCAATAATAAGCCTTGGAATATGGAGTCCCAGCCCCATCTTCTCGATGATAAAGTGACGCCGGCGGACAAGATGTTTGTAAGAAACAATGGATTAATCCCTAAGGATATAGACCCTGCTGCATGGACCTTGAAAATAGATGGGGAGTCGGTGAAGTCTTCAAAGACTTATTCCCTTCAAGAGCTCAAAACTAAGTTTAAACATCATACTTATCAGCTTACATTAGAATGTGGCGGAAACGGTAGAAGTGAATTCTATCCACCGGCAAGTGGTAATCAGTGGAAGACGGGGGCAGTGTCTTGTGCTGCCTGGACTGGCGTACGGCTGAAGGACGTTTTAGCGGACGTAGGCATTAATGATGATGCAGTCTATATAGGGTATCATGCAGCAGATGTGCATTTGAGCGGGAATCCGGACAAAGCCCCTATTTCTAGAGGCGTTCCCATATCCAAGGCCCTGCAGGAGGAAACGCTTATCGCTTTTGCCATGAATGGGAAGGATATTCCTTTGGCACATGGCTTCCCACTGCGTTTAGTGGCGGGTGGTTTCCCGGCATCAGTTTCCGGGAAGTGGCTTAAAGGTATTTCAGTCCGCAATAAAGTGCATGATGGGGCGAAAATGGAGTCACCATCCTATCGGGTGCCGTGCAAGCCAGTAGCGCCTGGTGCTAAAGTCCCCGATGAGGAAATGTGCATTATCGAATCGATGCCCGTGAAGTCGTTGATTACCTATCCCAAGAGTGGGGCGATGATTCCATCTGGAAAGAAACTGGCGGTGAGAGGACATGCCTGGGCGGGTGAATATGAGGTGGTAGAGATGAAATTGTCGATTGATTTTGGGGCTACCTGGAAGAAATGTGCGGTGGAAAGGCCGGTAAACAGGTTGGCTTGGCAACATTTTTCGGCGGAAGTGGAATTTCCACAGGAAGGCTATTATGAGGTATGGACCCAAGCGACC
Source organism: Echinicola sediminis (assembly GCF_054777495.1). Classification (NCBI taxonomy): domain Bacteria; kingdom Pseudomonadati; phylum Bacteroidota; class Cytophagia; order Cytophagales; family Cyclobacteriaceae; genus Echinicola; species Echinicola sediminis. Next base: position 21,662 of record NZ_BAAHAP010000019.1, read on the forward strand.
GATAGCAACGGGGTAAGCCAGCCAATGGTTGTTCCTGGTTGGAATCCTAAAGGCTATCTCAATAATGCATGCCATAGAATCGCAGTAAAAGTAGGTTAAGATGGGGGATGATTATTTAAAGCAATTGAAAGTACTGGTCCAGCTGGTATTTATGCTGGGAGTAACGGTGGTTTTGTTAATGGGGGCGGTGCTTTTATTTCAACATAATCCGAATATTTTTGTCAGTCAAAAAGAAGATAGCCCTGTGCCCTCATTAGAGGAGGGGCAGGCAGATTTGGTGAAAGATGGTGTTCATGTGGCCACTGGTTTGGTGGCGGAGGACGGGTATGAAACGGTCATTGCAAACTGTACTAATTGCCATGCTGCTGATTTAATTACCCAAAATAGAGGGACTGAGGAGCGATGGATGGAGCTGATAGATTGGATGCAAGAAACACAGGGACTTTGGGATTTGGGAAGCAATGAGGAGATAATTGTGGCTTATCTGTCAAAATATTATGCTCCAGTTCAGAGAGGTAGGAGAGCCAATTTGGAAAACATAGAATGGTATGATCTCGAAGAGTGAAAAAAAATGTTTAATTATTTTTCTTAAATCTTAAACAAAACTAAAAGTGGGTTGTTAGTAAGTTGTAATTGGAGTTTCCACTTAAATCAACTGAACAATGAAAACCACGAATGTAAAATTTCCTGTATTGCTCCTGCTGTTCTCCAGCTGGATGTTTCTAATGGCCTGTAACGATGATGAAAAACCTGTAATTGTTGCGGATGATATTGTAGATATAGTTGTGGAAAGCGATAACTTTTCCACACTGGAAGCAGCTGTTGTGGAAGCAGATTTGGTAACTGCCTTGAAAGCGGATGGGCCGTTTACCGTTTTTGCTCCTTCTAATGCTGCTTTTAATGCTTATTTAAGCGATAATGGTATTTCAGCGAGTGATTTATTGGCTAGTCCTGCCTTGGGTGATGTTCTTACCTACCATGTGGTATCCGGTAAAGTTACCGCTTCGATGGTAAGTACAGGAGAGGTTCAAGCTTTGAATAATAAGAGCTTTTATATCAGTCAGGATGTTAACGGTAATCTGTGGATCAATGGCAGTGCACAGATTTTAGATACGGATATAGATGCCACGAATGGCGTGATTCATGTTTTGGATTATGTCATAGTTCCTCCTTCAGAATCCATCGCGGAGATCGCTGTTCGAATGGCGGGCGCTTCCTCTCCTGAATTTACCCAGCTTGTCGGGGCTCTTCAACGGGCAAATTTAGTTGACGCTGTCAGCGGTGATGACGGAGATTTGACTGTTTTTGCTCCTACGGATGCAGCGTTTCAAGCATTGTATGATACCAATCCTGAGTGGAATGATTTTAATGATATTCCTTTGGAAACCCTGACAGCGGTATTAACAGCTCATGTTGTGCCTGCCCGTGCTTTTTCGCAAGACTTGAGGGATGGTGCATCGCTGCCAACCTTAAATGAAAATGCCATGTTGGATGTGGATCTCGGCGCCGGAACCGTAGGGGGAGCTGCCTTGAATACGGGACTCTTGAATATCCATGCAACCAACGGGGTGGTACACGTTATTAATGCGGTGATCTTACCATAGTTTGTGCTTCATTTTTTAGTTTTTATAAACTGCCCGTTATTCATGGGCAGTTTTTTTTATCTTAAGGAAAAAATGAAAGAACAATTAGGTAAATGTCGGGGCAGATGAGGTTATCGGGGTGTCGTATTTTAACTTTATGTATTGTTGTGGTTTTAATGAGTGTTAGAAGCACTTTGGCACAGTCCACCTCTTATCTTATTTTAAAGCCGGAGGTACTTCCTTTGGTGCCTGAAGAATTTTATATAAAAGAGGTACTGGATGTAAGAAAGGATAAAAGTGGAATTGGCCGCCTAAGCCTATCGAATGGTGCCGGGAAAAGCACGGAGCTACTGGATGTGCAAGGAGGGCTGAAGGCTGCATTAAGTGGCTTTATGCAAAAGAGTTTCCGCCAAGATCGGACTTTACGGCCAGTTATTGTTCAGGTGAAAAAGTGCCAGGTTGAAGAAGAACTTATGGGGAATGGTTTGGTGCAAGGTGAGGTTGGTTTGTTTTTTTCGTTTATGTTGGAGAAAGGTGATAGTTTAGTTCACTTATTAGATTACAAGGGAGGGGCGAGGTATAAGAGATCAAGTGGAAGGTATTCGGTTATCACTTCGGCGCTGAAGCAGTCTTTGGTTAGTTCGCTTAACTATTTCAATGACTGGATAAGCCAGGAGGCTCCGCATAATATAAAATTAGCCAAAGGGGTTAAGCTGAGTATAGTGGATTATGGGCTCAAAGAAAAAGGGGATACTGTTTTTTACCATAATGACAGAAAGCTTACTTGGGATGATTTTGAGGCAAGGCCCCATCCCGGTAGCAGTTATTCGGCCTCTATTTTTACGAGTTTTGCATGGGAGGGTGATCCGTTTGTCGAAGAAGGGGCCTTGAACTTGGAGCTTGTGGTCAAGGTTTTTATGTTGAAAGCTTCCTCTTGGGTAAAGGCCAGCGTTAGGGATGATTATGGGTTGAATCATGAACAGCGCCACTTTGATATTACCAAAATTATTGTGGAGCGTTTTAAGGAAAAGGTCCGTCAAATGGAGTTGACACCGGATTCATATGATGGCAAGATCGGTTTTCTCTATATAGAGACTTACAGGGAAATGAACAAGATGCAAGAGGCTTATGATCAGGAAACCGATCATGGTAAAAACAAAATGGCGCAAGAGCGATGGAACCTGCTGATTGATCAAGAGCTTAAGAAATATGCAAATGCTCCGTCCTCATTTGAAAAATGATTTTTTGCTAGGGGCCTCAGCTGGTCCCCATATTTTTATGTTGTCAAATTTACCGATGTCATCAAATGTGCCGAACCCGATATGGCCATAGTCAAAATGGGTGTCAGTGGCCTCCATAATAGGGAGTTTCATGTTGTCAAAATAGATTTTGATCGTTCCCGTTTCTATGTTTCTTTCGAGACGAATTTTATGCCATTTGTCTGTTTTTCCCCAGTCTATTCCGTTATTTGTCCAGCTTGCAATGGCGACTCTGGGCTCATCATTGACGATAAAGATATTGTGGGCATGCGGGTCTGGTTTTGAGGCAATATGCGAATAATAAAAATTGGCAGGATCTTTCATTCCAAAAAAGAGGCAAAGGTCCCGGTGTCCGTATTCTTTTCCTGTCTGCTGAAGCATGGCTTCCAGGATAAAGCTCCCAAATTGTTGTCCTGAAATAATGGCAATGTTAAAAGGAGACCGGACTTTAGGGGTGTAGTCACTGGCTTTATGGATTTCCAGGGCATAACCGTTGTCTTCTTTGCTCAGTTTCCATGCTTCGGGATCGCTCATTTCAAACTGACTCCATGCTTTAGGGTCGTCAAAATTTTGTTGATAAAGCAATTTGTAGCCATTAGGGATCTGTTGGGAAAAAAGATGGCTTAATGACAGTAAGGAGAGGATAAAGAATAAGGACAATCGTTTCATGCTTGAAGGTCAAGGTTTTTTGGTTGTTAGGTAAATGTAGTGCTTTTGTTCGCAGAAGAAAGAGGTTTTGATAAAAAAAGGCCGATCCTCTATGTGTGGTATAGAGATCGGCTTTTTTTGAAAAATAACCCTAACAAACCAGATAATCTTTATCTTGACACTAAGGTCGGTAAAAAAGACGAGAATGCAAATAAAACGAAAATAAATATTTTTGTTTTCTTATATTAAGTTCTTGCTTATGCTAGGTAAAAGGGCTTCTATTTATCATAGCCCTGATTTTTTTAATTGTTTAGAAAAGGTTTTGAAGTATTTCTCTTAAGATATTATCCTGTAGCCGGGCAATAAAAGTAACTAAATGGCGTTCATATAAACTTTCAGGAGTGATTTGGTAAGTAGACTTTATGATTTAAAGAATGTATGTGCTGAGCTTCTTTGCTAAAAAGGTGTTTTATGTTTTGTATTGTTTCCGGTTCAATGTTTCTTATTTTTTGTTTATGTTAAAATTAAAGTTTGATAAATTGAGGTTTTCTTTTCTTTCTTTTAAAGTTATGGTTAATTTAATGAAGGGCGTATTTGAAAAATGAAACTAAATGAGTAATTTTCGAAAGATTTTTTAAGAAACGACATTATTCGATTTAATTAATAACCGAACTATGAAAAAAACGGCACAGCGTAGATCCAGAATTTTAGAAGTCCTGGACGAGCATGGTCAGGTAAACGTGAGTGAACTCAGTAAAGATCTTGGGGTGAGTGAGGTGACCATCAGGAATGATTTGGCCAATCTTGAGCGTAATAAGTTGCTGGTGAGGGCCCATGGTGGGGCTTTTAAAACCAATAATATGGCGCTTCCGGTAACGGAAAAGAAAAAGATAAATTTAGATCTTAAAAGAAAGATCGGGAAGAAGGCGGTTTCCCTGATTGAGGAAAACGATTCGATCATTCTGGATTCCGGAACGACCACATTTGAGATTTCCAACAACTTGGGTAAGTTTGAAAAGTTGACAGTGATCAGCAATGCCCTGGATATTGTCAATAATTTGGCAAGTTATGACAATCTGGAAGTGATGATGCCTGGGGGCTATCTAAAGGAGTTTTCAATGTCTTTGGTTGGGCCGATGGCAGAAAGGAACCTGAAACAGCTTCATTGCAACAAGCTTTTCTTAGGGGTTGATGGCTTTAAGGCCGATGTTGGGGTTTTTACCCATTATATGGAGGAAGCTTATTTGAACCAGATCATGATCGATATTGCTGAGGATGTGATCGTGGTATCCGATTCCACCAAATTCAAGAAAATTGGCCTGGCATTCATATCTGGCTTTAATAAGATCAATAAGGTCATAACCGATGATCGTATTGAAACGGAATACGTAAAAATGCTGGAAAGAAATAATGTGGAGGTGATTATAGCCAGCTAGGACTTAGTTGTAGATAAAGAGTGTAAAAAGCCCGGTATTGATCAATGCCGGGCTTTATTGTTAGTTTTCGGTCAGTTTTACTTTGACTACCACCGGCATGTGGTCTGAGAATCCGACCGGAAGGACTTGGACGTCCAGAATTTCCCAATTAGCATTTTTTGATAGCCAAACATAGTCAATTCTAGATCTCGGTTGGTCAAAAGGGATGGAGGGCTTTGGCTTGCCGAATTCAGCAGCGGCATCCATATAGTCTGTTGCCATTATTGGATAGGGGTTGCTTTCAGGCTTGAAATTCAAGTCTCCTGATACGATGGAGGGGATGGATAGGTCTTTCATATGGTCTATGATGGCCTTGGTTTGGGCTACCCTATTGCTGTCATATTGATGGCACAAGTGGGTGGCTCCAAAAGCCAGCTGTTGTCCATTTTCCATTTCTAGCGTGGCGATGGCCATTGCTCTGCCTTCTCCCCCCAATGGGATAGGTAAGTCTATTTTGGTCATTTTCGCCGGATGCTTGCTTAAGAGCCCTTCACCATATCCGCCGTTGCTGAAGTCTATGGCTTTTGCGAAATAACCCTGCATGCCGGTTTGCTTGGCCAGTTCTGCTACTAGATCAAGTGCTTTGCCGTCTCTTATTGAGGCTGTTCTTTGGGTCATGCTGTCTACTTCCTGCAAGGCGACAAAATCCGGGTCGATCTCTTTAATAAGTTGGGCTATGTCTTCCATGTTACTCTTGCCTTCTTGATAGGCATTTTCTCCGTGGTAGATATTGTAGGTCATCAACGTGAGCACGGTTTCTTTGGGTTTGCAGTTGCAGAGGAAAAGTGCGGTAAAAAGCAGGGTCAATGGGTAATATGAAGTTTTCATGCTATGGCTTTGGGGATAGTTTGATAAAGGTAAGGCTGGCCATTTCTGCGAAAAGCCAGCCTTTTATTACTTTATTGGATGGTTACCTCAAATTGGTTACTCTGTCTTCCTTCGGGAGTTACGATGATGTATCGCAATGTCAAAGGGGCTTGCTCTGCTCCCGGGATGGGGGCTAGAAAAGGTGCGCGGTAAAGGTGGGCAGTTTGGTCTGCTTTGTGGCCGTCTACGGTGTAGAATACCTTGCTGCCTTTTACAAATGGAGTAATGACTACTGAATGTCTGCCTGAGTTGCTGTCTTTTGTAATGGCTACATTGGCTTCGGGCACCCTGTAGAAGACATCCATCTTTTCCAGCTCGGCAAGGCGGGCTGGAAGTCTTTTTTGGCTGAATTCAGTGAAATCCTTTTTGTCTTTGTTGGACCATGCTACTTCAGAAAGTGCCAGCGCTCTTGGGAAGAGGTGGTATTCCATTTTGTTGTTGGTGGCAATGTATTCCGTCCAGAGATTGGCCTGTACTCCAAGTACGTGTTTTTGTTCTTCTGCTGTGAGGGCTTCAGGGCGAGGGGAGTAGCTGTAAACTTTTTCCAGTGGTAAGAAGCCGCCAATTGCCAAGGGTTCGGTGGTCTTGTCTTCCGCTTGATAATGGTCAAAGTACATGTGGCTGTTCGGTGTCATGATGACATCGTGGTTCATTTTTGCCGCGGCAATACCGCCTTTTTCACCCCTCCAGCTCATTACAGTGGCATTTGGTGCCAGTCCGCCTTCCAGGATTTCGTCCCAGCCGATGAGGTCCCTTCCGTTCTTGTTCAGGAATTTTTCGATTCGGGTAATGAAATAACTCTGAAGTTCGTGCTCGTCCTGTAGTTTTTCTTTCTTGATGAGCTTTTGGGAAATTTCTGAGGTTTTCCAGTGGTCTTTAGGTACTTCATCGCCACCTATATGGATGTATTGGCTAGGGAATATTTCCATTACTTCGGTCAAAACATCTTCCAGGAACTGGAAGGTTTCTTCCTTGACGCCGTAGATGTTTGGGTGTACTCCCCAAAAGCCTGGTACTTGTGTGTTGAGGTCATTGTCGTAGGGCTCGCCTTTTTCATTCATGGCCATGATACTCCCTGAAAGTGGCTTGTTGTCCTCAGGTTTGCTGTCTTTGGACTCAAAGCTGCCAAACTGTGGGTAAGCAGCCAAAGCTGCAGAGCTGTGTCCGGGAAGTTCGATTTCGGGTATTACGGTGATCATCCTCTCTGCTGCATACTGTACAATTTCTTTTGCCTCTTCTTGGGTATAGTAACCGCCGTGCTTTTTGCCATCGTAGATGAACGGCTTGAAGTCATAATACTGGCCTATGATCGTGGAGTCTCTCCAGGCAGAGATTTCTGTGAGTTTAGGGTATTTTTTGATTTCCAATCTCCATCCTTGGTCTTCGGTCAGGTGCCAGTGCATCTTGTTGAACTTGAAATAGGCCATAAGGTCGATCATCTTCTTGATCTGATCAACAGGGAAGAAGTGGCGACTGACGTCCAACATGATGCCTCTATAGGCAAATTCAGGTTGGTCTTCAATGGAAACAGAAGGAATGCTAAGCTGTCCTCTGCCGCTTTCTATCAATTGTAGTGTCGTCTGCAATCCGTAAAATAGACCGCTGTGTCCTCCGGAGATCAAGATACCTTCCGGTGATACTTCCAGTTTGTAAGCTTCCTGGTCAGCGGCCTCGCTGTCCAAGGATAGTTGGATGTTTTGTCCGGTTTGATCTTGTTCACTGATCTTTAGCGAAACGCCATAATGGTCCTTAAGGAAACTGTTGAAAAGGGAAGCGGATTTTCTAGTTTTATCTTCTTTTGCGATAATGTATGCTTTTTCACTCAGAATGAAATGGCCTTCCTTTTGGGTGATGTTAGCGGGCTTTGGGATAATAGATGGAATTGATGTCTGCTGAGCCTGCGTGGATCCGATCCACAGGCAGGTCAAAATGATCATCCAGAATTTAGTTTTCATGATATATTTATTAAAGTGATATGATTATCTTTATTTTTGGTTAGACACCCCCGGTCCAAACATTTTGTAAATGAGTTCACGAGTGCCTCCGCTCTAAAATCATTAATTTTCGATAATTTTTGAAATAATATAGAAAGTTAACGAAAGTTTTTAATTAATTAAATAAGGTAAATAAAGTTTTTTCAGTTTTTTGTGCATGTCATTGGTAGTGTTTAAGGGGTTGCTGGAGGGTGCAGGAAGATTTTGTGCTGCTGCCCAAGGTTTAGGGTGCTGAGATAAAGGAGAGAAGTTTGGATAGACTGGGGTTAGGGTTTTCTTTGTTCCATAAAGCGGTTATTTCGGCTCTTTGCGGAATGTTTTGAAGTTCGATAAACCTCACCGATGCGCTGGTGACGTCTTGAAAGGAGGTAGGGAGAAATGTGATGCCCAAGCCGTGGTCCACCAAGTTGAGCACGGTGTGGCCATGGACGGTTTCATGGGCTATTTGTGGTGTAAATCCCGCGTCCTCACAAATGCTCAATTGCAAGCGATAGTATAGTTCTCCATCGGTTCTTGTTGGCAAAATAAATTCTTCCGCTGAAAGCTGTCCGATGCCCTGGAAGTTGTTTGGGGTGATGTGGTGGGTTTCAGGCAGAACAAGCGAAAATGTTTCTCGAAAGACCAGCCTGCTGTCAAATTGGGGATGCGGTACTGGGTTTCTCAGGAAAGCAATGTCCAGTTCTCCGTTTTGGATGGCTTCAAGTTGGGTGGAGGAAGTCATTTCATTCAGGTAAGTTTGAATGTGTGGGTAGGCTTCGTGCAATTCAGTAAGGGTGTCCGGAAGAAAAGTGTGAATGCAGGAGCCTACATATCCTATTCGGATTTCGCCTTTTTCCCCTTCTTGAATAAGTCTTGTGTGGCTTTTGACCAGCTCCAGCTGATCAAGAAGGGTTTTCACCTCTTTTTTAAAGTACTCACCGGCGGGGGTTAGCTTTACGTTTCTCTTGTCTCTCTTCAACAGGTCAATCCCCAGTTCCTCTTCCAGTTGTTTGATTTGTTTCGAAAGGGCAGGTTGGACTATAAAAAGTTTTTCGGCGGCTCTATGGAAATGCAATTCTTCCGAAAGAGTTAGGAAATACCTGAGTTGCCTAAGTTCCATAACTAATCACTTTTGGTTATTAAATAGTCAATTTAATACTATTTTTTATTATTATATATAATCTTGAACTTTGTGTTATAAGAATATAAACCTATTTAAATCAATAAATTACCCTGTTCATGGTGGAGGTGGAATCAATAAACAATACATATCAAATTGGCAGTAAGCCGATCAGCCTGAGAGCCGTAATGGATGTGCTGCGCCAAGGGAAGCGCTTGTCCTTGTCGGATGAGGCCATAGGAAAAGTTTTGGCCTGTAGGGAGTATCTTGATAAAAAGATCAGTGAGGATGAGGAGGCACTGTTTTATGGGGTCAATACGGGCTTTGGTTATTTGCAACAGGTAAGGATAGACCGAAAAGAAATCCAACAGTTACAGCATAATTTACTACAGTCCCATGCCTGCGGAGTAGGGGAAAAGGTGCCTGAAAATCTGGTCAAGATCATGTTGTTCACCAAGATTCTTTCTCTGTCACAAGGGTATTCCGGGGTACAGCTCGAGACCGTAAACCGCTTGATAGATTTTTATAATGAGGGGGTTTTACCCGTAGTATATGAGCAAGGTTCTTTGGGGGCTTCAGGTGATTTGTCCCCGCTGTCCCATTTAAGTTTGCCCCTTATTGGTTTGGGAGAGGTATATTATAAAGGAAAGCTCCGCAAAAGCGGGGAAGTTCTCAGGCAATTAGGGTGGGAGCCGATTGTGCTTAGGTCCAAGGAGGGGCTGTCACTGATCAATGGTACCCAATTTATGTTGAGCTATGGGCTTTATGTTCTTTCCGAAGCCCAGAGGCTTTTTAAGTGGGCCGATTTGGTGGCGGCTTTATCATTGGAAGCATTTAACTGTAATGTACAGCCCTTTCACCCTCTTATCCATGCTGTGCGGCCCCATAAAGGACAGGTGGATACGGCTGCAATTATTCGCGAATACCTTAAGGGGAGTGAGATTGCTTCTGCAGAAGGAAAACAGGTGCAGGACCCTTATTCCTTTAGGTGCATACCCCAAGTCCATGGCGCATCAAAAGATACCTTGGAGTTTGTCTATGGGACTTTTGAAAGAGAGGCCAATTCTGTGACGGACAATCCCAATATTTTTCCAGAAGAAGACCAAATTCTTTCTGGAGGTAATTTCCATGGACAGCCTTTGGCTTTGGGCTTTGATTTTTTGGCCATTGCCATGGCGGAAGTAGGGAGTATTTCCGAAAGGCGCACTTATCAGTTGTTGTCCGGACAGCGGGGCTTGCCCTTGTTTTTGGTCAATGATCCCGGGCTGCAGTCCGGCCTGATGATCCCTCAGTATACCGCTGCCAGTGTGGTGAGTGAAAACAAGCAATTGTGCACGCCCGCTTCTGTGGATTCGATTGTCTCTTCCAACGGGCAAGAGGATCATGTAAGTATGGGGGCCAATGGGGCCACCAAATGCCTGCGGGTTTTGAGGAATTTGGAGAAAATCCTGGCGATCGAGTTGTTGACTGCTGCCCAGGCTTTGGAGTTTAGGAAGCCGGTGAAAAGCTCTCCAATAGTGGAGAAAATGGTAGCCAAGTACCGGGAAGAGGTAAGTTTTAATACGCAGGACAGGGTGTTGGCCACGGACATAGGACAGTCAATCCATTTTATCCAAAAACATGATGTAGAAGATTTTAAAGGTTAAATACACAAAAGAAATGAAGACGATTTCCTCAAAATATACCAAAGAAAAATACGGAACTCCTACTGGGGATAAACTGAGCTGCAAAGGATGGATTCAGGAAGCCGCACTGAGGATGCTGTTGAACAATTTGGATCCAGAAGTAGCGGAAAAGCCTGAGGAGCTTATCGTGTATGGAGGGAGAGGCAAGGCTGCCAGAGACTTTGATGCGTTGGATAAGATCATTCGCGGATTAGAGGTGTTGGAGGAAGATGAAACCTTACTGGTGCAGTCCGGGAAACCTGTGGGTATTGTGCAGACCCATAAAGATGCACCCAGGGTGTTGATCTCAAATTCCCAGCTGGTGCCTAAGTGGGCAAATTGGGAACATTTTGACAAGTTAGAAAAGGCGGGCTTGATGATGTATGGGCAAATGACAGCTGGATCATGGATCTATATCGGGTCGCAAGGGATTGTGCAAGGGACCTTTGAAACCTATGCAGAGCTGGCAAGGCAGTACTATGACGGGGGTTTAAAGGGGCGGTTAAATGTGACTGCCGGACTTGGAGGCATGGGAGGGGCGCAGCCACTGGCCATTACCATGAATCAAGGGGTCTGCCTGGTGGCGGAAGTGGAAAAGTGGCGAATTGAAAAGCGGCTGGAAACACGGTACTTGGACAGGATGATCGAAGATGTAGATGAAGCCATTGATGTTGCCCTGGCTGCCAAAAAAGAAAAGAAAGCGATTTCCATTGGTGTGCCGGTCAATGCGGTGCTGCTGTTGGAGCGGCTGAACAAGCGAGGTGTCGTTCCGGATACGCTGACCGATCAGACTTCTGCGCATGATCCTCTGACGGGGTATTATCCCCATACTTTGACGGTGGAGGAAGCCAATGTGATGCGGAAGGAGAATACCCAAAAGTACATTGATTTTGCCTATGAGTCGATGTACCGGCATGTCTCGCTGATGTTGGAGTTTCAGGAAAAGGGAGTGGTGACGTTTGATTATGGCAATAATTTACGGGCAAGGGCTCATGAGCGTGGGTTGGAAAATGCTTTTGGTTTTCCAGGATTTGTGCCCGCTTTTATCCGTCCTCTTTTTTGTGAAGGGAAAGGCCCTTTTAGGTGGGCGGCCCTATCAGGGGATCCAGAGGACATTCGAAAAACAGATGCGAAAATTCTGGAGCTCTTCCCTGAAAATGAATCGCTTAAAAGGTGGATTACGCTGGCCCAGGAACGGATTGCTTTCCAAGGCTTGCCGGCAAGGATTTGCTGGTTAGGTCAGGGAGAGCGGGAAAAGGCAGGCCTTGCCTTCAATGAGATGGTGAGAAAAGGAGAGCTCAAGGCTCCAGTGGTGATTGGAAGGGATCATCTGGATACTGGATCGGTTGCGTCGCCCAATCGTGAGACCGAGGGGATGAAGGACGGATCAGATGCGGTAGCGGATTGGCCTATCCTGAATGCCTTGATGAATACTGCCGGAGGGGCAAGCTGGGTGTCACTTCATCATGGAGGTGGAGTGGGGATGGGGTATTCCATCCATGCAGGTATGGTGATTGTGGCAGATGGGACAGTTGAAGCAGAAAAACGCTTGGCCAGGGTGCTCAGAAATGATCCCGGATTAGGGGTCATCCGGCATGCGGATGCCGGCTATGAAATTGCCCAAGAAACCGCCCGTCGACATGGTTTGGACTTAAATGACAGGATTTGATGCTGGTAATCAATATAAAAGCGCTTTGTGGTGTGAGAAGCGGATCAAGATTTTTAAAAGGCAAGGAAATGGCCGAGCTTCCTGCCCTTGAAAATGCTTATTTGGAGATAAAAGAAGGGCGGATAACTGGTTTTGGCCCCATGGCCGGCCTTGCCCCTGATAAATTAAGGCGCGAGGATCTGTTGGATGCTACCGGCCAGTATGTGTTGCCCGCCTGGTGTGATTCCCATACGCACTTGGTCTATGCAGGAAGCAGGGAGAATGAATTTGTGGACAAGATCAAAGGCTTGAGTTATGCAGAAATAGCCCAAAAAGGTGGAGGCATCCTCAATTCTGCTGCCCTTTTAAGGGATACTTCAGAAGATGAGCTTTTTAGTCAGGCCTGGGAGAGACTTCAAAAAGTCCGCGAGATGGGGACAGGAGCAATAGAAATTAAGAGTGGATATGGTTTGAGTGTTGACGGGGAATTGAAGATGCTCAGGGTAATCAAACGCCTCAAAGAAAAGTCCACTCTGAGTATAAAAGCGACGTTTTTGGGGGCGCATGCTTTTCCTAATGAGTATAAGGAAAATCATCAGGGATATATTGATCTGATCTGCGATCAAATGCTCCCCAGGGTGGTGGAAGAAAATTTGGCCGAATATGTGGATGTGTTCTTTGAGCAAGGTTTTTTCAATGCCTCAGAAACGAAACAGGTGGTCGATAAGGCGGTAAGTTTGGGGTTAAAGGCAAAATTGCACGCCAATCAACTGAGTAATTCAGGCGGAGTACAGTTTGGAGTGGAACATGGGCTTTGGTCTGTTGATCATTTGGAGAGTATTGGGGACGATGAAATTGAAGCCTTGAAAAACAGTACGGTTATTCCTGCGCTGCTCCCTTCAGCTGCTTTTTTTCTGAGGATGCCTTACCCTCCGGCCCGAAAAATGATTGATGAGGGATTGGGAGTTGTTTTGGCGACCGACTATAATCCCGGTTCTTCCCCCAGCGGAAATGTTCCTTTCCTGATCGCTCTTTCTTGTATACAAATGAAAATGACGCCGGAGGAAGCTATCAATGCGGTGACACTCAATGGGGCATGCGCCTTGGGTTTGGAACAGGAACTGGGGAGTATCGCGGTAGGGAAAAAAGCTAATTTGATTTTTACTAAGCCGATCAGCTCAATTGCCTATTTACCCTATGCTTTTGGGGATAATGTGATTGATAAGGTGATGATAGCGGGAGAGTTTTAGGGGGGGGGCTATGAACTATTTAATACGAATAGAACAAGAAGAAATTAGGTCCAGATTGTCCTTAAGAGCTGGAGAGACTAAGCTGGGAGAAGTGCTCAAAGTGGGCTTTGAGGGGAGTCGATATGTTATTTTGGGTGTTCCAGAAGCCATTGGGGTGAAGGCCAATTGGGGAAGGGGCGGAACAGAGAGTCTGTGGCCCGCTTTTTTGGATGCTTTTGTAAACATTCAAAGCACGGTTGAGTTTGCAGGAGATGAGGTGGCGGTGCTGGGGTATTTTGACTTTTCGCTTTTGGAGCCTGAAAAAGATGCAAGCTTGGATGAATGGAGGCAGGCGGTTTTGGAAATTGACAGGGCAGTATCGGAAGTGGTGAAGGAAATCATAGCCCATGAAAAAACACCTATTATCATCGGAGGAGGACATAATAACTGCTACCCTATTATTAAGGGAGTTGCAGAGGGTTTATATATGTTGGGGAAACTGACCGCTCCACAGTTGAATGTGGTGAACCTGGATGCGCATGCAGATTTTAGGGCCCTTGAAGGCAGGCACAGTGGCAACGGATTTCGGTATGCTTATCAGGAAGGTTTTATCGGGAAGTATGCTGTGGTGGGGTTGAGCAAAAATTACAATTCCCAAAAAATGTTGGAGGAGCTGATGTCCATGGAGGAGGTAAAACTGTGTTTTTGGGAGGAGATCTTTCTTGAGGGCAAAATGACTTTTGGACAAGCTATGGAAGAAACCTTTGATTTTATAAGGGGGGATAGTTTAGGAATTGAACTGGATATGGACGCGATTGAAAAGGTGCTTTCGAGTGCTTTGAGCCCAGTGGGGATCAGCGCTACCCAATCAAGGCAATACGTTCATTTTTTTGGGTCCAAAAAGGAGGTGGCTTATTTGCATTTATGTGAGGGAGCGGTGAAGATGGAAGGAGGGCTTTGTGATGAGACCACTGGTAAGTTGGTGAGTTATTTGGTGAGTGACTTTATCCGGGCAAACCGGGGTTAAATAAGGAAAGACTGCTGGAGGGCAGTCTTTCTAACTATTTGGGTAATACTCTGCTCAATTGTTTAGGTATTTTTCCACAGGGGTGTAGTCCAAGTCGAAGGCATCTGCTACGGCTTTGTAAACCACATCACCTTTAATAACGTTCAGGCCTTTCGCCAATTCACTGTTTTCCTGTGAGGCCTTTTTCCAGCCTTTGTCCGCTAGCTGTATGGCATAGGGAAGTGTAGCGTTGGTAAGGGCAACCGTGGAGGTGTAGGGGACTGCGCCCGGCATATTGGCTACGCAATAGTGCAGAACACCGTCAATCGTAAACGTTGGATTTTCATGTGTGGTGGGTTTGCATGTTTCGATGCATCCTCCCTGGTCAACGGCCACGTCTACCAAAACCGTTCCGGGCTGCATCTCTTTCAGCATATCCCTGGTGATCAGGTGCGGGGCTTTTGCTCCGGGGATCAGAACTGCCCCTATGATCAGGTCGGCAGTTTTGATAAGCTCCCTTATGTTGAACTCATTGGACATCCTGGTTTTGACATTGGCGGGCATGATGTCTGATAAGTGCCTCATTCTAGGAAGAGAAACATCCAAAATCGTTACATCCGCTTTTAGTCCCGCTGCCATCCATGCAGCTTGGGTTCCTACCACCCCACCGCCAAGCACGAGGACTTTGGCAGGTAATGTCCCGGGGACACCTCCCATTAATATGCCTTTTCCTCCTAAGGGTTTTTCGAGGTAATTGGCGCCTTTTTGCGTGGCCATTCTACCGGCTACTTCTGACATTGGGACGAGCAATGGAAGTCCTCCACCATGTTTTTCTACCGTTTCATAGGCCAGGCAGACTGATTCGCTTTTGATCATGGCTTTTGTCAGGGGCTCATGGGAGGCAAAGTGGAAATAAGTAAAAAGAAGCTGGTCTTTTCGGATAAGCTCATATTCCGGTTCTATGGGTTCCTTCACCTTGATGATCATTTCTGCTGCAGCGTAGGTTTCTTCAATAGTGGGGAGGATTTTAGCTCCCGCCTGAACATACGTTTCATCAAGGAATCCGCTCCCTTCTCCTGCAGTGTGTTGGATGTAAACCGTGTGACCACGTTTTACCAATTCCTGAGCACCGGCCGGAGTGAGGGCCACCCTGTTCTCGTTGTTTTTAATCTCTTTAGGTATTCCTATTATCATAATCGGAAATATTTGGACTTGAATTATATCTATGTAAATATATAGATAAGAATCCGATTGATGGCTTTTTGATTAATGAAAATTTTGATATGTATATAGTTTTTTATTAATTTTGAAATAATATTCTGTTTCTACGTATTGTGGTGTAGGGTATTTTGTCTATGCGATTTATTGATGGGTTTTGTTTGGAGGTTTTTTTGGCTAAAATTAGCGAAGGGTTAACGACTTACGGGGAATGTTTAAAAAATCGCAATATTTAACTGGTTTTGTTAAAATCGGAATATAATTTCAATTGAATTGTTATAATTTAATTATTTTAAAATATTTTATGGTTATTAGGTTTGTTGGCATCTGGGGATTATTTGTTAAAATGTCAAAAATCTGTATTTTTGGAATACCTTGAAAAAACCCAAAATTGCTTTTAAATTATAAACATGGAAGAAGTGGAGACGTTGCCTCAAAATACGGTTAAAATAGAAATAAAAAAAGATCAGATTTTACGCGATTACAAGATTGCTCAAAGGAGCCGACAAGCATCCCTGATGGGGAGAAAGGAGGTTTTTATGGGCAAGGCAAAATTTGGGATTTTTGGAGACGGTAAGGAGCTGGCCCAAGTGGTTATGGCCAAGTATTTTAAAAGGGGGGATTTTCGGTCAGGCTATTATCGGGACCAAACCTTTATGCTGGCCATTGATGAACTGGAAGTGAGGGCTTATTTCGCCCAGTTATATGCTCATGTGGATGTTGATGAAGAGCCCGCTTCGGGAGGGAGATTGATGAACGGGCATTTTGCTACACGTTCACTTCATGATGATGGGAGCTGGAAGGATCTGAGGAAAATGAAAAACTCTGCCGGTGATATTTCTTCCACAGCAGCCCAAGTTCCAAAACTGGTAGGACTGGGGTATGCCACAAAGCTTTTTAGGGAAAATAAAGCCCTTCAGGAAATGGAGGAGTTTAAAGGACTAGGAAAGGAAATAGCCTGGGGTACCATTGGAAATGCCTCTACAGCGCAAGGGATGTTTTATGAAACCATCAATGCTGCCGGTGTACTTCAGATTCCTATGATCATGTCCGTTTGGGATGATGAATATGGTATTTCAGTACCGAACAAATACCAAACGACCAAAGAGAGTATTTCCGAGGCCTTGGCAGGCTTTCAGCGGGAAGAGGGCAAGCCAGGGTTTGAAATTATTCTAGTCAATGGCTGGGATTACGAAGCGCTGCACAATGCCTACAAAAAGGCTGAGCGGCTCGCTAGGGAAGAATCTGTACCTTCCCTGATTCATGTTACAGAAATGACCCAACCACAGGGACATTCTACTTCTGGGTCCCATGAGCGCTACAAGTCCAAAGAGCGGCTTGAGTGGGAGGCGCAGCATGACTGCATTCTGAAATTTCGGTCATATATCCTTGAAAATGAAATTGCCACGGAAGAGGAGCTGGCTGAAATTGACCAAGAGGCTGTAAAATATGTTAGGGAGGAGAAGGAAAAGGCCTGGAAGTCTTTTTCCGGAGCCATCAAAGAAGAGCTTAATGAGGCTGTAGCCATAATAAAGGAGGCTGCTCCAAAAAGTGCAAAGAGCGCTGTTTTGAGCCAAATCGCTGAGGAATTGTCCAAAACACTGAATCCTATCCGTAAGGATGTGATGGGGACAGTGAGGAGGGCCTTGTTTCTGATGAGGTTTGATGCGGAGGAAGTAAGGGCAGATTTGAAGGAATGGTACAAACAGCATCAGGAATTAAATAAGGACCGGTATAACAGTCATTTATATAGTGAATCAGACGAAAGTAGCTTGAAGGTAAAGGAGGTTCCTGTAGAATATGATGAAAAATCGGCCGTTGTAGATGGTCGGGAAGTTTTGCAGGCATGCTTTGACAGGATGATGAGCAGAGATCCCCGGGTGTTTGCCATTGGTGAGGATGTGGGCAAAATTGGCGACGTTAATCAGGCTTTTGCGGGACTTCAGGCAAAACATGGAGAACATAGGGTTACCGACACTGGCATTAGAGAAACGACCATTATTGGTCAAGGTATAGGAGCAGCTTTGAGGGGGCTACGTCCCATCACTGAAATCCAATACCTGGATTATTTCTACTATGCATTGATGACCTTGACCGATGACCTGGCTTGCTTACATTATCGGACCAAAGGAGGCCAAAAAGCTCCTTTGATCGTGAGGACCCGTGGACACAGACTCGAAGGAGTGTGGCATTCAGGATCCCCAATGTCTGCTATTTTGGGTAGTTTGAGAGGGATGCTAGTGTGTGTGCCACGGAATATGACCCAGGCGGCGGGAATGTACAATACCCTGCTCAAAAGTGATGAGCCGGCATTGATGATAGAATGTCTTAATGGCTATAGACTAAAGGAAAGAATGCCTTCCAATGTGGGGGAATTTACTGTTCCTCTTGGAAAGCCAGAAGTACTTAGAGAAGGGACAGATATTAGCGTGGTCACTTATGGGGCCATGTGCAAAATAGTGATGGAAGCGGCGGAGCATTTGGATGAATACGGTGTTTCTATTGAAGTGATAGATGTGCAGACATTACTTCCTTTTGATGTGCACCATGTCATTGCTGATTCGATAAAGAAAACCAACAGGGTGCTGTTTACCGATGAAGATGTACCTGGAGGCGGGACTGCCTTTATGATGCAGCAGGTTTTGGAGGAACAGGGAGCTTACTATTATTTGGATTCCGAACCGGTAACTTTGCCAGCAAAAGCACATCGTCCAGCCTATTCATCGGATGGTGATTATTTTTCCAAGCCGAGTGTGGATGATGTGATCGAAAAGGCCTATCGGATCATGCATGAAGTGGATCCTGTATCTTATCCGATGTGGTAAGTATAAAAGAGACGGTGAAAGTGAAATAAAAACAGCTTCCTGGAAAGGAAGCTGTTTTTATTTCATGATTTGGTTTAAGGTGAATTCAGGCGTGGAGACGACATTGCTCTTGTTAAGGTCACGGTCTTGGACCTGTATGTCCAGTCTGATGGTGTCATTTCTGAAAATGGATCTCCATCCTAAGGACTGCATGGAGTACTTGATGGTGCCTTCCACAGAACGGGGGTTGTTTCCAGAAAGGATAACAGGGAACCTTCCGTTAAAAGTAGTATAATAAGGAGGGTCGGACCATTTGAATTCATTGAATACGCCATTCCTTTTGATGAAAAACTGCACGAAAATATTGTTGAAATTCGGGTTTTGTTCCACCCAAATGGTGTCTTTTACCTCAATGTTGTCCACTAAAGGATTGATCACCCAGTCAATGGGGTTGTACACAGGAGCTTCTGGTGGGCGGCTGCTATAGGTGATGAGCTCTCCCTGGTTGTCTCTTAAATATTCCAAAGGATGGAAGGGGGGATTGATGTCCCGGGCATCTAAACCAAGGTCTCCCTCGGCGTCTTTGAATTTGATGGAGACGATCAGGGAATCAGTGGCGCTTTCTACTTCGATATAGGAGACATTGGAAAAGCTGATTTCAGGTACTGTAGGGAAATTGTCGGGAGGAGATACACATGCTCCCATTAAAAAAAACAAAATCAATGCATATGTAATGCCGAATGCTTTCATATTATTGTAATATTCTGATAAAATACTCCTAATTCTAAATTTGCCTAAATTTGTCCACTATTGATAATAAAACGATGAAATATTTCAAAAGTTTTTCAGCCAAAGTGGAAAACATGTCTGCCGTTCAATTTGATGAAATGGCCTTGGATTTATTCCGCTTTCAGGCAAAAGAAAACAAGCTTTATCAAGCTTATCTAAAAGCCAGGAAGGTGGAGCCAGATAGTGTAAAGAGAGTGAAGGACATCCCCTTCTTGCCCATTGGTTTTTTTAAGTCCCATCCAGTGGTCTGCGGTGAGGAGAGTGGCTTTAGCGGTTTTTTTTCCAGCAGCGGTACCACAGGACAGATTACCAGTAAGCATTATATATGGTCTGAGCGTTTTTATCTCGATCATGCCACGGAAATTTTTAATCAATTCTACGGGGAGCTTGGTGATTTTCATGTCTTGGCATTGCTTCCGGCGTATCTGGAAAGGAAAGGGAGCTCACTGGTGTCCATGGCAGATCATTTTATCAGACTTTCCGGTTCCGAGCATTCCGGGTTCTATTTATATAATTATCAGGAACTATTAAATAAGCTTCAGGAACTCAAGTCTTCAAACGATGGAAAAAAAGTATTGCTGCTGGGGGTGACTTTTGCCCTGTTGGATCTTGCAGAGCAATTTTCGGCTGATTTTCCGGAAATGGACAATTTGGTGGTGATGGAAACCGGTGGGATGAAGGGGCGAAGAAAAGAAATGATACGTGAAGAACTCCATGAAGGCTTAAAGAAAGCCTTCAAAGTTGAAAATATCCATTCAGAATACGGAATGACCGAATTGATGTCGCAGGCTTATTCAAAAGGAGGGGGAGGTTATGTGTTGCCTGCTTCTATGCGGGTGTATTTAAGGGATGTAAACGACCCCTTGTCATGGAGTGAACGGAACCAGGGAGGAGTGAATATCATTGATCTGGCCAATTTTCATTCCTGTGCTTTTATAGAGACCCAGGATTTGGGACGTTATAATAAAAAAGGGGAACTGGAAATTTTAGGTCGCTTTGACAACAGTGAAATCAGGGGGTGCAATTTAATGGTCAATTAATTTTGTATTCGCTTTATAAATAAACATATTTGGTTAATTCAAAAAATAAAAATTATGAGAAAACTAGCAGCTGTTATTTTAGCCATCAGTATACTGGCATTAGGAGCATGTGCTTCCAGTAAGCCTTGTCCCGCCTATGTCAAGGCATTGGATAATAAAGAAGTGAAGGGATAAAAAAATACGCTGGTTTAATAATCAGCGTATTTTTTTATGTCCTCCAAGGTGATGGTTTGATTGCATAAAATCACCAACCTTTCGACAACATTTCTTAATTCCCTAATATTGCCCGTCCAGGGGAACTCCTGTAATTGTTTGAGGGCCTTATCTTCAATTTTCTTTTTTGACGATCCGTATTCATTGGCAATGTCTTCCAGAAAACGGTCCACCAATAAGGGGATATCGTCTTTTCTTTCTTTCAGTGGCGGAACCTGTATTAAAATCACACTCAGTCGGTGGTAAAGGTCTTCCCTGAAGTTGTTTTCCTCAATTTCCTTTTTTAGATCTTTGTTGGTTGCCGCCAGGACGCGGACATCCACCTTGATGTCTTTATCTCCACCTACGCGCGTTATTTTATGTTCCTGCAATGCGCGGAGCACCTTTGCCTGTGCCGAAAGGCTCATATCGCCAATTTCATCCAGGAAAATGGTGCCGCCGTTGGCTTGTTCGAATTTTCCCTGACGTTGTTTGTTGGCAGAGGTGAAGGCGCCTTTCTCATGTCCGAACAATTCACTTTCGATCAGCTCGGAAGGGATGGCAGCGCAGTTGACTGCAATGAATGGGGCCTGTGCCCGGTTGCTTTTTTGGTGAAGCCAATGGGCGACAAGTTCTTTTCCGGTGCCGTTAGGACCGGTAATGAGTACTCTGGCATCAGTGGGGGCTACCTTTTCTATGGTGTCCTTGACCTGGGCAATGGCTTCAGATTCACCGACCATGTCCAGCTTTTTGGAGAGTTTTTTCTTTAGTACTTTGGTTTCTGTTACCAGGTCTTTTTTCTCCAAAGCATTTCTGACTGTTAATAATAGTCTATTTAAATCAGGTGGCTTAGGAATGAAATCAAATGCCCCCTTTTTGGTAGCTTCCACGGCTGATTCGATGGAGCCATGTGCTGAAATCATGATGAACTGGGGCTGCCTGTCCATTTGGCAAACTTTGTCCAGAACTTCCAGGCCGTCCATTTTTGGCATCTTGATGTCGCACAAAACCAAATCGAAGTCCTGTTTTTCAATCATCTTCAGGCCTTCCACTCCGTCCTGGGCTTCGGCGATGTCATAATTTTCATATTCTAGGATCTCTTTTAGCGTGGATCTGATGACCTTTTCGTCATCAATAATCAAGATTTTTGGCATATGATCATTTGATTTTTTCATGTAAAAAAAAGAGTGCAAGCCTATAAGCCGGGTTCTGTCTCCTCCTGATAACAATCAAGATGGATACTTGTCATTTATCTGGTCCTGACTTCACAGTCAGGATCTATCGATCTACCCACCCCGGTTTCCCGCGTCCTTGCGGACTGACGGGATTGAACGAGCAGCTCTTGGACCGGGGCCTATTTGATCTTTCAACCCATAAGGTTTACCCTGCGATATTGGTCGCCCAACACCCGGTAGGCTCTTACCCTACCTTTTCACCCTTACCCCGATCCCGAATTCGGGACTGGGGCGGTTTGTTTTCTGTGGCACTGTCTGTAATCCCGCCGTTACCAGCGGAACCCCTTCCCGTTAGGAAGTATGGCGCTCTATGTTGCCCGGACTTTCCTCCCCAGTTTGTTTCAGAGAAACACTGTGGCGACAAGTTGGCTTGCACCTTGCAAAATAAGTTATTTCCATTGATTTTTTATGAACTAAATTGAGTTATTGTTGCCCGTTTGAGGGGAAAGCTTGCTTATTTATAATGAAGAACGTATTTGTTTTCCTAACTTTGTAAAGATAAAGAGAGTGTTATGATATTAGTAGGAAATGCGGTGCTCAGTGATGACATAAAAGAGCACTTCTTTGTATGTAATTTGGAAAAGTGTAAAGGGGCATGCTGTGTGGAAGGGGATGCGGGGGCACCTCTGGAAGATGAGGAAACCGAGATATTGGAAAATATCTACCCAAAGGTAAAGAAGTACATTACTGCTGAAGGAAGGAAGGTGATTGAAGAGCAGGGGACTTGGGTTTATGATATGGATGGGGACAAAGGAACCCCTACCATTGGGGAAAATAAAGAGTGTGCTTATGCGATAACGGACGAGCGTGGGATACTCAAGTGTGGTATTGAAGAGGCCCATATACATGGGGATATAGATTATAAAAAGCCTCTCAGCTGCCACCTTTACCCTGTAAGGGTAACTAAATATGAGGAGTATGACGCCTTGAATTATGACCGATGGGATATCTGCAGTGCTGCTTGTTCCCTAGGGAAATCACTGAATGTGCCTATCTATAAATTTGTAAAAGATGCGCTGATCAGAAAGTATGGGGAAGCATGGTATGAGGAATTGGTGCGAGAGATCGAAGGGGAGTAGTTGGTGCTGCTTACAACCTTATATCTAGGGCAAGGCCTTCCTTTGTGTAGATGGGGTAATTAGTCCTTGATAACGGGAACAAGTCGTGCCTTTATACCCTAAGGGAGATGCGCACTTTAATGTCAGATTGTCGACGACCTGCTTTGTTCAGTAAAGCAGGTCGTCTTTATGTTTGGCCAAAGCGGGATGTTCGGTGCTGATAATCCTCCTGATACCTTCCAAATAGTCTGTTGGCTTGAAGAAAAACAGCTTTTCAAATTTAGTGCTGTCAAAGACGTAAGGGCGTTCGTACTGATAAAGCATTTCGTTCAGCTCTTTCATAAAAGGAATAAATATTTCAGAAAGGTTGAACACCCATTTGGGAATGATCTGATAATGTGGACTGACTCCCATTTCCTTTGCAATCATATGAATCCATTCTTTTCCTGATGGGGGATTCGGAGCTGTGGGAAGGTGCCATACTTGGTTAGAAGCGTCCGGTGTGTTGCCCAATAAGGCAGTGGCTTTGGCTGCATCTTGGGTAAAGGTAAATGAATGGGGGCTGTGGGAGTTTCCAAACCATTTGGCTCTTTTTGATTTGGACAAAGGCTTGAATACCATTTCAGTTAGGATACTTTTTAAAGGGGTGTTTGGCCCATAGAAATCAGCGGATCGGGCGATTAAGGCCTCCAGCTCACCCTTTGCTACAGCCTCAAGGAGCATGTCCTGGGTTTTAGCCCTGATGAGTCCTTTTTTACTGACCGGTCTTATAGGGGTCAGCTCCGTCATCTGTCCGATGAAATTGGGATCATACATATAGACATTGTCGAAGAAGACCAGCTTTACCTGGTTTTCCGAACAGGCTCTTAATACATTGTCCATGACTTTTGGCCAAAATACCTGCCATAGTTTGGTTTTATAAGGGAATCCGACGGTGAGGTAGGCGGTTTTTGTGTCCTTCAGGGCCCTTTGTACTTCTTTAAACTCTAAAAGGTTGGCAGGAAATAGCTCATCATTAGCATTGACGGACTTGGGAGATCTACTGACCAAACGGACCTTATTGGTATATGTCCTCAATTCCTTGGCCAGCAATGTGCCAATAATTCCTCCGGATCCAAGTATGGTTTGCATAGACGGTGAGGTTTTGATGTGGACTTTACTCAATATACCCAAAAAATCGAAGTATGATCCAATGTGCTGTTGAAAATATTTTTCCGATTTATATTTTGTTAAATCACGGAAAATCGAGATAAACGCATGTTTGTTTACGTCTTTATTGGTTTTGCATACAAAATAATTGGTTTTGTATTTTTATATTTTAAATATAGATTTTTGTTGTTTAAAATACTTTTTTTGTATTTGAAAAAGTGGTATATTTATTTACAATAAACTTATATTCGTTTACGATAAACTAAAATAAATTATGGGGAATTTTTTTTCAGCTAGTTACCCAAGCAAGGTTTTGGGCTTAGCGTTGGTAGCGTTGTTTACAGTGCTTGCCGCCTGTAAAGAAGTGGACCCTGAAGATCCAATATGTTATGATATGAAGACAGCTTGGGCCAAAGGGGGACGGTACAATCTTGAAGGAGAAAGAGTAAATTATGTGGAAATTCCTGCTTACGATGAAAATGCGGAGGTAGGAAAAGAAATAATGTGGGTTTATTTGAGATTGGAGAATAGTGGTGAGTTCATTGGAGCAGCTAAAGTTCGGGAACTTTTGATAAGTGAGGTTCCGGATGGAGCAAGTCCTGGCCAATTTGTCAGGCTTCAGGTGAGGATTGACGTTCCCGATTGGGAGTTTACTCCAGATATCGCCAATATCAAAGTGGGAGGGTACAATGAGGTGCCCACGGAGAAAATTTCTCCGGAACTTTTAAATACCCACAAAGGGACAGCAACGCAGCCGACGGGAGAGGAATGGGTGTATTATGAAGTAGTGCTGCCCCGCTTTTCTTATTATTCAATAGTTGTTGAGGCTCGAAAACAGGTGGTATGTGTGGATTAGAAAAAACAGGCATGCTTCAAGAAAGTGATTCCCTTTGAGGGAAGAAAAAGCATCCGTTTTTGTGAGCCCAATGAAAAAGGCCATTCCAATTTGGAATGGCCTTTTGTTGTACCTTACTTTTATCCTTTAATGACCGAAAAGTCAAAGGATTCCAAGAACTTGGTAGTGAAGTTTCCTGCTTTAAACTCTTCGTCTTCCAATAGCGCTAAATGGAAAGGAATGGTAGTTTTTATTCCGTCGATAACAAACTCCTCAAGAGCCCTCTTCATTCTGACAATGACTTCCTCTCTTGATTGTCCACTGACAATTAGTTTAGCAATCATTGAATCATAGTTTGGCGGGATGACATAGCCTGCATACACATGGCTGTCTACCCTTACCCCACGGCCTCCCGGGAGGTGGAGGTTATTGATCTTTCCAGGACTAGGTCTGAAGCCATTGGCAGCATCTTCGGCATTGATTCGGCATTCCATGGCATAAAGTTTCGGGTAATAGTTTTGACCTGAAATTGGAATTCCTGCAGCCACCTTGATCTGTTCCTTGATGAGGTCAAAATCGGTAACCTCTTCAGTAATGGGGTGCTCTACCTGTATTCTGGTGTTCATTTCCATGAAGTAGAATTTTCGGTGCTTGTCCACTAAAAATTCTATGGTTCCTGCTCCTTCGTAACCTATGGCCTCAGCCCCCTTGATGGCTGCTTTACCCATGGCTTCCCTTAGCTCATCTGTGATGAAAGGGGAAGGGGTTTCTTCTACCAGCTTTTGGTGTCTTCTTTGGATGGAACAGTCTCTTTCGGACAAATGACAGGCTTTGCCTGTACTGTCGCCCACTACCTGGATTTCTATGTGTCTCGGTTCCTCGACAAATTTCTCAAGATACAGTCCGTCATTACCGAATGCTGCTCCTGATTCCTGTCTTGCGTCATCCCATGCTTTTTTGAATTCGCTTTCTTGACGTACGATCCGCATACCTCTGCCTCCGCCACCGGCGGTTGCTTTTAGAATAACAGGATAGCCCATTTCCTGGGCGATTTTAACACCCTGCTCCATGGATTCCAATAGTCCCTCAGAGCCTGGGATAGTGGGGACGCCTGCTTCTTTCATGGTGGCTTTGGCCGTGGCCTTATCCCCCATTTTTTCAATCATCTCAGCACTGGCGCCGATGAATTTGATGTTGTATTCTTCACAGATCTTAGAAAACTCTGCGTTTTCAGAAAGGAATCCATAACCTGGGTGAATGGCATCTGCATTGGTGATTTCTGCCGCAGCAATGATTCTAGGGATGTTCAGGTAAGACTCCCGGCTAGGGGCAGCACCGATGCATACTGCTTCGTCAGCAAATCGTACATGAAGGCTGTCCTTGTCCGCCGTAGAGTACACCGCCACTGTTTTTATACCCATCTCTTTGCAGGAACGGATTACCCTTAGTGCAATTTCTCCCCTGTTGGCAATAAGTATTTTGTTAAACACGATTGATTTCTGATTGGTGTAAAAAAAGATTTATCCAGCTGGATCAACTAGGAAAAGAGGTTGGTCGTACTCTACCGGTGTGGAGTCTTCTACCAGCACTTTAACTATTTTTCCAGAAATTTCAGATTCAATTTCGTTGAAAAGTTTCATGGCCTCAATTATACAAACTGTTTGGCCAGTTTTAACAGTGTCGCCTACGTTCACGAATACATCCGATTCAGGGTTCGGTGAAGCATAGAACGTTCCTATCATTGGAGATTTTATCTCCACATAATTGGAAGTGTCGGCCGCTGGGGCGGCAGGTTTTTCTGCAGCTGGAGCAGGGGTGGCCGCTTGTGCAGCCGGTGCAGGGTTAGTAGCCACTGGCGCATGGTCAACGGCTTTTACGGCCTGTACTTCTGCATTTTTTTTGATTGAAAGTTTAAATTCATCTGTTTCAATCTTCACCTCGGCTAATCCCGAGTTTGAAATAAAATCTATTAGTTCTTGGATTTCTTTCGCTTTCATAATTTTATTTTTTTAAAAAACCCTTCCGAAGTAAAGGGCCCTTTTTTGGGATTATAAAAACAGTACGCATCGAAATTTAGAAAAATCCCTTTGCCTACGCAATTATTTTACTCTTTCTGAATAAGACCCGTCTCGGGTGTCCACTTTGATTACGGTATCCTGGTCCACAAATAGAGGAACCATTACTGTAGCACCGGTTTCCAAAGTGGCCGGTTTAAGGGCGTTTGTAGCTGTATCTCCTTTTAGGCCTGGCTCCGTATAAGTGATCAGCAGCTCCACAAATGGAGGAAGCTCCACGCCAAGTGGAGTGTCCGTTTCGTCATGGATCAAAATGTCTACCAGCTGGCCTTCCTTCATAAGGTCGGCTCTTTCGATCAGTTTTTCTTCTATAGGAAGCTGTTCGAAAGTAGTAGTGTCCATGAAATGGAAGCCCATGTCGTCTGCGTACAAAAACTGGTGCTGCCTTCTTTCTACTCTTGCAGTAGTGACTTTTTCTCCGGCGTTAAATGTCTTGTCCAGTACTTTTCCGGTAGTTAGGCTTTTGAGTTTTGTTCTGACGAAAGCAGCTCCTTTGCCGGGTTTTACGTGCTGGAATTCCACAATGCTGTAGATGTCATGATTGAATTCCAAGCATAAACCATTTTTGAAATCTGCAGTACTTGCCATTATGATTTTTTTAGTGATTGTTTAAATTATTTCGGGTCGTATCCCCATTTAAGGTAGACTGACCCCCAAGTAAAGCCTCCGCCAAAAGCAGCAAGGATAAGGTTGTCTCCTTTTTTGAGTTGTGATTCATAGTCCCAAAGGCATAGAGGGATCGTGCCGGCGGTGGTGTTGCCGTATTTCTCGATATTCATCATTACCTTTTCCTTGCCTACTCCAGCTCTATTGGCAGTGGCATCGATGATCCTTTTATTGGCCTGGTGCGGTACCAGCCAAGCAATGTCTTCTCCTTTGAGCTTGTTCTTTTCCATGATCTGTGCACTCACCTCGGCCATATTGGTGACGGCGAATTTAAACACAGTAGAGCCTTCTTGGTAGGCATAATGTTGTCTGGCCTTTACTGATTCCTCGCTTGCAGGGATAAGGCTTCCGCCCGCTTTAATGTGTAGGTAGGGGGCTCCGGAACCGTCAGTGCGGTGGATGGAGTCCATTACACCAAGTTCTTCTGTAGTTGGTTCGAGGAGAACCGCTCCGCCTCCGTCTCCGAAAATGATGCACGTGGTCCGGTCTTCATAATTGACGATAGAGGACATTTTATCCGCGCCGATGACGATTACTTTTTTGTGCATGCCGGTTTCTATAAACTGGCTACCCATGGTAAGGGCATAGATAAAGCCTGAACAGGCTGCAGAAATATCAAAACTGTAACTGTTGGTAGCGCCTACTTTATCTGCAATGATGTTGGCGCAGGAAGGGAAAGGCATGTCAGGTGTTACAGTGGCACAAATGATCAGGTCGATGTCTTTGGGGTCGGTATTGGTTTTTTCCAGTAGGCCTTTTACAGCGTTGGCTCCAATTACCGATGTGCCTTGGTTTTCTCCTTTCAGTATTCTTCTTTCTTTTATACCGGTTCTGGTAGTGATCCATTCGTCACTGGTTTCTACCATGGTTTCCAGCTCTTTATTGGTTAGGATGTAGT
The DNA here is from genome assembly GCF_054777495.1 of Echinicola sediminis. Taxonomy (NCBI): domain Bacteria; kingdom Pseudomonadati; phylum Bacteroidota; class Cytophagia; order Cytophagales; family Cyclobacteriaceae; genus Echinicola; species Echinicola sediminis. Next base: position 50,093 of record NZ_BAAHAP010000019.1, read on the forward strand.
CAGGGACCCATCCGTGCACCCCGGTTATAACAGCTCTAGTTTTTTCCATTTAATTTGTGTTTTGGCCAAACGAACACTTGCAGGTAGAGGAGGGCAGGTGACGTTTACTCCTTGGTGTACCATTTTGCTGCTGCGCTTATTCTCCTAAGTTCGCGCGCTTCCAGCAAAATAAATTAGGCTTCCAAAATTATTTAAAATGTGCTTTACCACCAAGTATTTTAACAAGTAGAATCCTAAATGTCACTTTTTTATGGGCGAAATAATTGGGATCGTCTAATACTCATAAAAAAAATCCATTTGGGTACTTCCAAATGGATTTAAGCTTTTGAAATGAGCGGTTGACGCCATTTACTCTTTAGTGATCTTTCTTGCTTATGCAAGAACCTCTTTTTCAATGATTACCTGTCCTTTGTAGTAAAGTTTACCGTCTAGCCAGTAAGCTCTGTGAGGAAGGTGAAACTCGCCTGTAGTAGGACATTGTGCCAAACCAGGAGCGTTCAACTTATAATGCGTTCTTCTCTTGTTTCTTCTGGTTTTTGAAATTTTTCGTTTAGGATGTGCCATCTCTATACAATTTTTAGATTAATCTTTTTTCTTTATATTTTTTAAAGCTTCCCATCTGGGATCTACAGGGTCTTCGTTTTCAGGTTGATCAGGAGAAGTGTTCTCTTCATCATCCGAGTCGTCAGACCAATATACCAATTCGCCTTCACTGTCAAAGTCATCCTCGTTTTCGTCGTCCCGGTAATCGGGATGGATTCTTTTGGCCGGCAAGGCAAGAATGATAAACTCATATATCAATTGGGCAACATTGATGGTGGGGGTGTCTCTGGTGATCATGAAGATGTCTTCGTTGATCTCTTTTTCCTCCGGTCCATACTTATAAATGGTTTTTTGCTCGGTCTCCAGAAGATGGTCAAAGTTTTCCAAACTCCTGTCACAGACAAGCTGCACTGTTCCATTTATATCAAATATTGCCTCCAGCAGGTTAGCTTCTTTGCGAAGCAATACCCTTGCTGTCAATTTACCTTTTTCAACAAGGTCATTGTGTTTAAAATGACTAAAGAATTCATCGTTAATATCGAAGGTGAACTCATGTTCTCCTTCGTTTAATTTGATGATTTCAATGTCAAAAGCTCTCCAGAATTTCACTATTCCTCCTGCTAATTTAAGACCGCAAATTTAGTGAACTATTTTGGTAATATAAAATATGCCACTAATTAATTTTCTTCTTCTACTTCCCAGTCCTTTTTCTGAGCGATAATATCATAGGCCGTAAAGATGGCTGCACGCATGGAGCCCTCTTCTGCGATGTTTTTTCCCGCTATATTATAAGCGGTGCCGTGGTCGGGGGATGTTCTAGTAACAGGCAGACCTGCTGTAAAGTTTACCCCTGACTCAAATGCCAGTGCTTTGAAAGGAATCAGTCCCTGGTCATGGTACATGGCCAGGACCCCGTCAAACTTTTTTTGGTGCATCATCCCAAAGAAACCATCGGCAGCATAGGGACCGAAAATCATGTGTCCCTGATCCTTGAATTCCCTAATGGCGGGCTTGATGATCTCTTCTTCCTCTTTGCCCAGCAAACCGTCTTCTCCCGCATGGGGGTTCAGTCCAAGGACTGCAATTTTTGGTTTTTGGATCCCGAAATCTTCTGTTAAAGATTTCAGCATTATCTTTAGTTTCTGCTTGATTTTGTCCTGAGTGACATTCTTGACGATCTCCCCTAATGGCACATGACCAGATACCAAACCTACTCGAATGTCTTCGGAAACCATAAACATCATACTTTCCTTTGATTCAAACGCCGAAGTGAGGTATTCCGTATGTCCCACAAATTTCAATTCCTCAGAATTGATGTTGTTTTTATTGAGCGGGGCAGTGACGAGTGCGTCCAGTTTGTTGCTCTTGAGGTCTGCAATGGCATGATCCAAGGCGGCAAGTGCCATTTTTCCTGATTCCAATGTCTCCACTCCGGGGATTACCTCAGGACAGTTTTCGACCACATTGATGACATTGACTTTTTTCGGATGAATTTCGTCAATGTTTCTGATTTGCATGAAATTGAAATCTTCGAGTTTCAGCAGTTTTCTGTAAAAAGTAATTGCTTTGCCATGGGCATAAATCACCGGGATGATTTGTTTCAGCATCCTGTTGTCCATCAATGCTTTCATCGTCACCTCAGCACTGATGCCGTTGATGTCTCCTATGGTGATCCCAATGACGGGTTTATTTTTTTTCTGATTCATGAGTGATCAATTAGAAATATTTTTCAAAAACTGTGTGATTAGCCTGACGCCAAATCCTGTGCCTCCCGCAGGCTTATAATCCTCCCCGGATTTGATAAAAGCCGGTCCGGCAATATCGATATGGATCCAGTTATAATCTATAAAATGCTCAAGGAATTTTCCTGCTGTAATGGCGCCTCCCGTGGGCCCGCCCAAGTTACTGATATCCGCAATCTCGGATTTGAGCTGTTCTCCATATTCTTCCCAAAGGGGAAACTCGACTAATCGTTCAAATACCTCTTGCCCTGCAATTTTAAGGAAACTTTTCTCTTCATCATAGGCCTTGCCCATCATGACAGCGCCTTCTTTTCCCAAAGCTCCTGCTGCAGCCCCGGTCAGCGTGGCCAAATCTATGACCAGCTTGGGGTCGTATTTCTTGGCGTAGATTAAAGCATCGGCCAAAATCAACCTGCCTTCAGCATCCGTATTGAGGATCTCCACCGATTTATTATTGGCAAAAGTAATAATATCTCCGGGAGTTACCGCATTAAAACCAGGGCGGTTGTCGGTAGCAGGGATAAGTCCAATCACCTCAATGGGTAGCTTTAGCCTTGCCACCGCACAGAGTGCGCCGATGACTGCCGCTGCCCCCGCCATGTCTGCTTTCATAAAGTCCATGGAATTTGGCGTGGGCTTCAGACTTAAACCTCCAGTGTCATACACGACTCCTTTACCGACTAGAATAATCGGTTTTTTGAACTTCCTCCCGGAATTTGGTTTGTAATGGAGGACAGAGAATGTGGGAGGGATTTCACTTCCTGCATTTACAGCTTGCAATCCCGCCATCTTCAATGAGGCGATTTTGGTTTCATCAAATACCTCGGTTTGGAAGCCGTATTCTTCTCCCAACCTTTCAATTTCCTCTCCCAGTTTGAGGGCGTTGAGGTAAATCACCGGCTCATTGACCAGGTTCCTTGACTCAAAGGTGGCTTTTGCCGTGATGAGCAACTCTTCTATATTGTTCTCATCAGTAATATCGGTAAATACCTCTAAGTGATGAACGGTGCTTTTTTTGTTGCTTTTATATTTATCAAACTTGTAAGATGCCAGGAGGATGCCTTCCAGGTAGGCTAGCAAAAGCTTTTCCGACCGGCCAAAGTAATATACTTTTGGGGACTTTGATTCCCTGATGGACTTCCAGCTTTGGGCGCCGGCTTTTCTCGCCAATTCAAGTTTGTAGGCGGCTTCTTCATGCGATTTTGACTTGATAAAGTGGAGGTCAGTTATGCCGTCGGTCCATTTGATATCATGTCTTTTGTTTTCATAAAGCTCTTTTTGGACAAAAGCTCGTTTATCCTCTTCCAGAGGCAATAGGTTGATTTCATCTTCAGATGAAATAAAAACCTCTCCAGCTTCAGACAGAAGATTTGTTGGAGAGTCTAGTAATCTTATGGCGGTTAACATATATTGTCTTAATTTTGAATGGCAATTTACTATAATTTTATCAGAGAATTAAAGATGGAGAAAGTCAGAGCAAAAAAGCACCTGGGCCAACATTTTCTTACCGACTTGGGAATTGCGGAGAAAATCGCCCAGTCGGTAACAGGGCACCGGGAAGTGAAGCAGGTGCTGGAGATAGGCCCCGGCATGGGGGTATTGACGGACTTTCTTCTGGAGGGCAACTGGGAGCTGTTTTTGGTGGATATTGATAAAGAATCCATTGCTTACCTCAATAAAAAATACCCTCAGTTGGAGGGTAAGATCATCGATGGCGATTTTTTGAAATATGACTTCGGAAAGGACATCGATGGGCCCTATATCATAGCGGGGAATTTTCCCTACAATATTTCTTCCCAGATCTTTTTTAAGGTTTTGAATGATAGAAATACCGTAACGGAGGTCGTGTGTATGCTACAGAAAGAGGTGGCACAGCGCATAGCGTCTCCCCATGGTAATAAAGACTATGGGATCTTAAGTGTCCTTTTGCAGGCATATTATGATATTGAGTACCTCTTTACTGTGCCTCCCGGAGTGTTTGATCCTCCGCCTAAGGTGAACAGTGGGGTGATCCGCTTAAGGAGAAATGATGTGGAGAACCTTGGCTGTGATGAAAAACTGTTTTTTAGGGTGGTCAAACAAGGGTTCAGTACCAGAAGAAAGACCCTGAGGAATGCCCTGAAATCCATGGGACTGACTGAAGAGATGAAGCAAGATCCCATTTTGGATAAAAGGGCTGAGCAGTTGAGTGTGGAAGCTTTTATTACCCTAACCAATAAACTGGAAGCATCTTGGAAAAAATAAGAGAATTTGAACTTTCGAAAGAGTACCTGGAGTCCTTAAGGGAAAGCATCGAAGCGGAGGATTCTGTTTCCATTCGCGGATCCTTAGAGGGGGTCAATGAAGCTGATGTGGCAGCACTTTTGGATGAGCTGGACATGGAGGAGGCGCTCTTTGTCCTAAGGTTACTGGAGAAAGACTTTGCCGCGGATGTGCTGATTGAGCTGGACGAGGAACCGCAATTTAAGGTGGTGCAGGAAATGGACTCTGTCGAACTTGCCGAGTTGCTGGATAAGATGGAGTCGGATGATGCGGTGGATATCCTGCACCAACTAGTGGTAAAGGATAGGGAAGAGGTGATCAGTTACCTGAAGGAGTCCGAAAAGTCGGGGTACATTCAGGAGCTGCTGCGCTATGAAGAGGGAAGTGCCGGTGCCCTGATGGCAAAGGAATTTATCAAGGCCAACCTCAACTGGACGGTGGTGCAGACCATTGATGAGATCAGGCGGCAGGCTGAAAATGTGGAGAAAATCTATTCCATCTATGTGGTGGACAACAAGGAGAGCCTCCTCGGCAGGGTGGCCCTGAAGAAAATTATCCTGTCCTCTTCCAATACCAAGGTGAAGGACATTTACGAAGAGGATATTATTTCTGTGCCCACTTATATGGAAGAGGAGGAAGTGGCGGAGATCATGCGTAAATATGACCTGGAGGCGCTGCCTGTGGTCAATGCCAAAAACAAATTGGTGGGCCGAATTACCGTCGATGACGTTTTGGATGTGATCAGGGAGCAGGCAGAAGAGGATATGCAGGCTATGACCGGTATCTCGGATGATGTGGAAGAATCGGATTCTGTATTCAGGCTTTCCAAAGCAAGACTCCCTTGGTTGCTGATCGGGATTATTGGTGGTTTGATGGGGGCAAGGATCATAGGGATATTTGATGAAGGACTGAGTAAATACATCGAATTGGCTTCTTTTATTCCTTTGATAACTGCAACGGGCGGAAATGTGGGCATACAGTCTTCCTCATTGGTGGTTCAGTCCCTTGCCGCCAAATCTGTTTTTGCAGAGAGTATTGGTAAGCGTTTCGCAAAGGTGCTATTGGTAGCTATGCTAAACGGGATCGTTTTGGGGCTGGTGGTATTTTTGACCGTGGTGTTGGTTTATGGGAATACCCCAGAGTTTGGGGTTGTGGTTGGTCTGGCACTATTCAGTGTGGTATTGCTGGCTTCTTTTATGGGGACATTGACCCCCATTGTCCTGGATAGAATTGGGGTGAATCCAGCGATGGCTTCAGGTCCTTTTATTACCACCGCCAATGATTTGTTGGGCTTAGGGGTCTATTTTTTAGTGGCGATGATGCTGCTCAAATTATAGGAAGATTGCTCCTGGGAATTATTCGAACTAACTTTTGATTTGATAAAAAAAGAAAAATGAAAGTACTCATCATAGATGACATGCATTCCAGTATTACTCCTTTGTTGGAGGAGGCGGGATTTTCCGTGGATTATAGGCCCGACATTACCCGGCCAGAAATAGAAGAAGTGGTAGGGGATTATGATGGCTTATTGATCCGGTCCAAAACACCCATGAACAGGGCCCTGTTGGAAAAGGCGGAAAAACTGAAGTTTATAGGAAGGGCAGGAGCTGGTCTGGATAAGATAGACCTGGATTTTATGGAAGAAAAAGGGGTGCAGCTTTTCCATGCCCCAGAGGGGAACAGGGATGCTGTTGGGGAACATGCCATAGGGATGCTGTTGGCCTTGTTCAATAATCTCAACAAAGCGGATAAAGAGGTAAGGAAAGGAATCTGGGACCGTGAAGGAAACCGTGGAGAGGAGCTAGAGGGCAAGACGGTTGGGGTCTTTGGCTATGGGAATATGGGACAGGCATTTGCTAGAAGGCTGAGCGGTTTTGGGGTGAAAGTACTGGCTTATGACAAATACCGGGAAAACTACGGTGATAACTATGCCGCTGAAGCCAGTTTTGAGGAAATCCAGGAGCAGGCCGATGTGCTGAGCATTCACGTCCCTTTGACAGAGGAAACCAGGGACTTTTTTACTCCCTCCGTGTTGGCTGGATTCAAGAAGCCTTTTTATCTCATCAACACCGCAAGAGGAGAGGTGATCAGCTTGGATACATTGAACAATGCCCTTTCTGAGGGACTTCTTAAGGGGGCCTTGTTGGATGTGCTGGAAAACGAAAAATTGCACACATTAAACACCGCGCAGAAAATATCCTTCGATCGACTGGTGGAAAGAGACAATGTGCTTTTTACCCCACATATCGCAGGTTGGACGTTTCAGTCCTATGAAAAAATCAATCAGGTTTTGGTGGGAAAAATCAAGGCAGCTTTCCCTTTGAAATGATTTTTGGTCCATTAATAATCTAAACCTTAAGATTGTATTATCGTTTTGTAATGATTATATTTGCCTAAGAAGCAAATAAAAGCAAGAATACGTAAACGGTCTTCAGCAATGAGACCGTTCTTTTATTTTTCAAGCTTTGTTAAATTAAAAGTGACTATGGGAAAAGTACAATATTACACAGAAGAAGGCCTGAGGAAGCTAAAAGATGAGCTTCAGGAATTGAAGACGAAGGGAAGGCAGGATATTGCCCGACAAATTGCAGAGGCAAGAGACAAGGGAGACCTTAGTGAGAATGCAGAGTATGATGCCGCCAAAGACGCCCAAGGGCTTCTTGAATTAAAGATATCCAAGCTTGAGGAAGTGGTGGGCAATGCCCGGGTATTGGACAATTCCAAAATGGATACTTCCAAAGTGGGTATTTTAAGCACCGTGAAGATCAAGAATGTAAAAAATGGCATGACGGTAGCTTATACCTTGGTGTCCGAAGAAGAAGCTGATTTGAAAGCAAATAAAATCTCCCTGGCTTCTCCGTTTGGAAAAGGGCTTCTGGGTAAGAAAGTAGGGGAAATAGCCCAGATCAAAGCCCCGGCGGGTGTGATAGAGTTTGAAGTACTGGAAATTAATTACTAAATACCTATAATCCCGATGGAAATCCATTCGGGATTTTTTATTTTTATCCCATGGCAAGTATTTTCACAAAGATCATCAACAGAGAGATTCCCGGCCATATTGTGGCTGAGGATGATAATTTCATTGCGTTTCTGGATATTATGCCCTTGGTAAAAGGGCACGTTTTGGTCGTCCCCAAAAAAGAAGTTGACTATATTTTTGACCTTGAAGATGAGTTGCTTTCCGGGCTACATATCTTTGCAAAAAAAGTAGCTAAGGCGATTGACAAAACCATTAAGTGCACCAGGGTAGGGGTAGCCGTCATTGGACTGGAAGTGCCACATGTACATGTTCACCTGGTACCGCTAAATACCATGGATGATATTAATTTTACCCGACCCAAGCTGAAGCTGGGCAATGAAGAAATGGCAGAGATTGCAGAGAAGATTAAAAAAGAAGTGCACCTTTAAAGAAAAATAAAAGCTGACACTAAAAAGGCCTCGCAGATCATCTGCGAGGCCTTTTTAGTGTCAGAGTCATTGGGATAGGGAATGTATACAAAATTGGTAAAGTCCTGATCCACTACAAAAAGACAGCAAAATTCATCAGGATCTTTATACGCCTTTTTGAATTCTTCAATGGCTTCCTGGTCGATCAGTTTTCTTTGAATGAACTCATCCAGGTAAGTAATGTAATAGTTCCAATCCACTTTCAGTTCAGTGTTATTGATCAGCAACTGGCCAATAGGCTGTTCTGTTTTACAGATGGGGAATATGGGATGGTCCGAAAATTTTCTCGACCTGACCTGGTAGGATGCTTCCTTTAGCGTTTCTGCCACTTTGACAAAATCCTTGGTGATGGTGCCCAAGTATTTGCCGCTTAGTTCTGGATCATTATCGTCTCTCATCATTTTTTTAGCGTCAGTAATACAACATTTTCTACATGGTACGTTTGAGGGAACATGTCCACAGGCTGGATTTTATCCACTTGGTATTTTTCGCCCAGTAAGGCCACATCCCGGGCCTGGGTAGCGGGATTACAGCTTACATAGACTATTTTGGGGGCTTCCAGTTTCAACAGCATTTTGACCACATCTTCATGCATACCTGCCCTTGGAGGGTCGGTGATGATGACATCCGCCGCGGAATGCTGGGCAATGAACTCATCGTTGAGGATGTCTTTCATGTCTCCAGCATAAAATAGCGTGTTGTTGAGGCCATTGACCTCTGCATTAAGCTTGGCATCCTCAATGGCTGCTTCCACATATTCTATACCGATAACCTGTTGGGCTTTTTTGGCTACAAAATTGGCAATGGTGCCTGTTCCGGTATACAGGTCATAAACTACTTCGTCCCCCGCCAATCCGGCAAATTCCCTGGTCACCTTATACAGCTCATAAGCCTGGTCTGAGTTGGTCTGATAGAAGGATTTCGGTCCCACCCTAAACTCCAGGTCTTCCATTTTTTCTATGATATAATCCCTGCCGCTAAAGGTGTGAATTTCCTGATCATGGAAGGTTTCGTTTTTCTTGAGGTTGATGATGTATAGCAGTGAGGTGATTTCGGGAAACTTGTTGGCCAGAAATTCCATCACTTTTTGGATATCATCGGGATTGTCTTCGCCAAATTGCACGATGACCATGGTTTCCCCGGTGGAGCTGCTCCTGATGATAAGGTTTCTGAGCAAGCCGACCTGCTGGATCATGTCGAAAAAGGTGATGTTGTTTTCCAAGGCAAATTTCCTGAGCTCATTTCGGACATCATTGGAAATGCCTCCCTGCAGGTAGCAGTGCTCGATGTCCACAATTTTGTCAAAGCGCTTAGGAATATGGAAACCAAGTGCATTCCTTTCAAATTCTTCACCAGAATCGATCTGTTCACGTGTCAGCCATCGGTTATTGGAGAAAGTGAAATCAAGTTTGTTCCTATAATACTGAGTTTCGGCAGAACCAATGATCGGCATTACTTCAGGGATAGGGACCTTTGCGATACGGCTGAACTGGTCCACTACTTGTTGTCTTTTGTAGGAAAGCTGCAGCTCATAATTGATATGCTGCCATTTACAGCCCCCGCATACACCAAAGTGGGAACAGAAAGGTGCTACCCTGTCCTCTGAATATTTGTGGAATTTGATGGCTTCGCCTTCCATAAAACTGCTTTTGCCACGGGTAACACGGATGTCAACAACATCACCAGGTGCTACTTGGGGCACAAATACCACCTTCCCTTCATAGTGGGTGACACTTTTGCCTTCTGAGGCGATCCGCTCAATAGTAAGGTTTTCCAAAACCTTATTTTTCATCTTTCTCGACATAGGCTGCAAAATTAAGCATATTCTTTGAAATGAGGCAAGCCGATAAGAAGAGAGCTGTGATAGAGAGGGGAAAGAGCAGTAGGAATACGTTGATTATCGGCCAAAAGAATAAGTTATCAGTTACAAAAGCCCCATATTTGTCGAAATGCTTATATTTAGGCTTAAAGTAAGAGTGAAAATGAAATTTGAAGGTAAAGTAGTCATCGTAACAGGTGCCACATCTGGCATAGGGGAGGCGTGTGCCTTGGCATTCGGGAAAGAAGGGGCAAAGGTAGTTATCACCGGAAGGAGCCAGCCAAAGCTTGATGCTAGTTTACAGCATCTGGAAAAAGAGGGTGTTGAATGTTTGGGGATTCTGGCAGATGCAAGTGTGGAGGAAGATAACCAAAGGCTTGCGGATAAAACGATAGCGCATTTTGGGAGGATAGATGTTTTGGTGAATAATGCCGGAATATCCATGCGGGCACTTTTTGAAGAACTGGATACGGCCGTTTTTCACAAGGTGATGGATACAAATTTTTGGGGAACAGTATATGCTACCAAGTACTGTTTGCCTTCCATAATAGAACATAAAGGCTCTGTGATAGGTATTTCATCCATCAATGGTTATCGGGGAACCCCTGCAAGAACGGCCTATACCGCCAGCAAGTATGCCATGAACGGTTTTATGGAGTCCTTAAGGACTGAGGTGATGAAAAGGGGGGTGCATGTATTAGTGGCCTGTCCAGGCTTTACCGCTTCCAATATCAGAAACAATGCGCTGACCGCTGATGGTAGCTCCCAGGGCGAATCGCCGAGGAACGAGGATGATATGATGACTTCAGAGGAAGTCGCCAATCATATTGTCAAAGCAACGCTGCGGCGCAAGCGTGACCTGGTGCTCACCAGGGAAGGAAAACTGGCCGTTTTTTTGAACAAATGGATACCGGGTATCATGGATGGAATAGTTTATAACCACATGGCAAAGGAGAAAGATTCCCCTTTTAAATAGGTATATATGATAAAAGATGTCTTTCAGGTTTATATGAACAGGCTTATGGATCTATCCACGAAAAACAGGTCCATATACCTTCCAAAGCTGATTGGTTCACAAATGGTAGACCTGAAAGACTTAGAATTTTTAGAAAGGAACAATACTTTTGATTATATAGAGGACCTACTGGGAAGAAAAAAGAAAATTCCCCTGATAAAGGTAGGAGATGCAAGGGATAAGCATATCAACGAATTATCGAACAGGCTCAAGAGAATCCAAGAGCATGTTCAGGTTGCTGAGGAGGAAAGCGGAGAAAAAAGCCTTTTTGTAGCTTGGCCTTTTGTGGAAGGCAAGTTAGCAGATGGGCAGATCGTCAGATGTCCCTTGTTGTTTTTTCCTGTAAAACTGATCAGGGATGGCTCGTTTTGGGTGCTGAGAAAAAAGTCAGGGGACCAGCCTTTTCTCAATAAAGCATTTTTATTGGCATACACGCATGCCAATCAGCAGGCATTCAAAAAGGAATGGTGGGAGAACCCTGTGGAGAATTTATCAAAAGACCCTACCCCATTTCGGACAGAATTATATCATTACCTAAAAAAAGAGCTGACCTTAAATTTTACCCAGGAGCTTTTCGAGAACAAGTTGGAGGCCTTTTTAGAGACCGATAGGGCGGAGAGTGAAAAGCTTTTTAAGACAGGGGTGTTGCAGCTCAAGCCTTATGGGGTTTTGGGGCAGTTCTCGCAGAAAAGTTCTTTTCTGATGGAGGATTATGAGGAGCTCATGGAGAGGTATAGGGTGGATGGCTTGGACGAGCTTTTTGATGAATGGTTTGCCGGTGACAGAGAGGAAGTAGGCAGTACGAAAGATGGGAATATGTTCAACACCTTTCCCGTTGATGCCAGCCAGGAAGCAGTGCTCAAGTCAGTACGAGAAGGGAATTCATGTGTTGTAGAAGGTCCTCCTGGGACCGGTAAATCCCAGTTGATCTGTAATCTGGTGACCGATTTTATTTCCAGAGGAAAAAAGGTCCTTGTCGTGTCTCAAAAACGAGCGGCATTAGATGTTGTTCATGAAAGGCTCAAGGAACAAGGGTTTGGAGCTTTTTTGGCTTTGGTGCATGATTTTAGGGCTGATCGAAAAGAGCTTTTTCACAATATTAGTAGTCAGATCAACTCCCTGGAAAAGTATCAGGAGCTTAACCGAAGTTTGGATGCCATTCAGCTAGAGAGGAGTTTTAGCAAGACCATCAGGAAAATTCAGAATCATGCTGATTTCTTTGAGGATTATCGGCATGCTCTTTTTAACACAGAGGAGTGCGGGGTTCCAGTGAAGGAGCTTTATATGGATGCTTCATTTCAGGATGAACATATAGAACTTACCCAATATTATAAACATTATCATTGGAACGGTTTGGATGAGGTGCTTGGGGATTTTAAGGAATACTTTTACTACCGGCCTAAATATGAGAGTGCAGATTCCTTTTGGTTGCACAGGGTAGACTTTGCCCAGTTTACCCCTAACGTCATTCACCGGTTCAAAGAAAACCTGGATGAAATTAAGGAATTGAAGCTTACTGCTGAAAATATTCTGGGCAACTTACTTAACCAGCCTTTCGAATTTCCATTGATTTATCAATCCTTTGAGCATAAGGACCGACTAGAGGAATTGCAGAAAAGTGTTTCATCTGAGGAGATATTTTCAAAGCTCAAGGAACTGTTGCGTTATCCTGTCAAAGACCTGGATAGATTGTGGTTGGTAAATAAAGTGGATATTGTCAAAAAGCTGTTGTCTGAAGAAGGGATAGAGTGGTCTGTTAAGGATGGAGAAGAGGAGCAGGCCTATCAGAAAGTACTCCATGTTATGAGCCTGCGGGAATCCTGGTGGAAGTCGTTGTCCTTAAAATTCTACAGAAAAGAGTACCGTGAAGTCTGGGATCTGCTGAAAAAGAATCAGCTTGATAATGACAAGGATGGATTGGCAGTATTGGCCAAAATGCTTGAAAACCGTCTCAACCTGAATCATCAATATACCTTATTGGAAAGGAAGGAATGGATCGATATGCCCTCCAAACCTTTTGATTTTACTTTGTGTAACCACCGGTTTAGCGTGCTCACCAAAGCGGTCAACGCCCGTTTTCTTCTTGAAGAGCTAGGCTTACTTTCATCTTACCTGATCTCTGAAAAAATGGACTTTGACCAGTTTCAGATGGTGCTACAGGAACTCATCGGGATCAATGGACTGATAGAGATGAAGGCAGAAAACTGGAACAATTATTTTACGACAATTCAGATAAAGCACCTGCTTACGGCTCCTGATGACACTAAACTGGATAATGTCCGACAGACCATTTTGCAGGATTTCACCGAAATTGTCGCAATGGACCGCCTAAAGAAGAAGTTGAGGGCAATAGACCTTGAGGTAATCAATAAGCTCTTGGATAAATATCCGGAAAGAGAATTTGAATCGCTTAAGGAGGTTTTTTTGGCAGGTCTGAAAATGAGTTGGATAGAACATATTGAAACCAAATATCCCGTTCTACAACAAATCAATTTACCTAAAGTGAAGGATTCGCTGCGTGAATTTTCCGCAGCCATTGATGAAAAGCTGAAGCTTAGCAGGTACATTACTGCGCTGCGCTTGCGTGAAAATACCTTTACAGAGCTTAAGTACAATAGGCTCAACAACCTGATCAGTTTCAGGGAACTTAATCACCAAGTGGGGAAGAAAAAGAGGTTATGGACCATTAAAAAACTAGTAGCGTATTTTGAAGAGGAAGTCTTCAAACTCGTCCCATGTTGGATGGCTTCACCAGAAACAGTTTCTGCATTGTTTCCTATGGAAAGTCGTTTTGATTTGGTGGTTTTTGATGAATCGTCCCAATGTTTTGCGGAAAGAGGGCTTCCGGCAATGTTGAGAGGCAAGCAGGTGGTTATTGCGGGGGATAAGCAACAACTGCAGCCTTTTGATCTGTACAAAGTGAGATTGGATACGGAAGAGGATGGGATAGCCCTGGAAGCTACCTCCTTACTTGATCTGGCCTCCAATTATTTTAAGAAGTATGCTCTGGAAGGTCATTATAGAAGTAAGGATTTGTCCTTGATAGCGTTTTCTAATCGGCATTTTTATCAAGATAAGCTGACCATGCTTCCTGAAATGGAAGCACTCAACCAAAATAGGAATTCTTATAAGTGGATCAAGGTAGAGGGTGTTTGGGATAAGCAGACCAATTTGGCCGAAGCAAAAGCTGTTGTAAATGAGCTAAGAGAGGTATTGGACAGCGATGAGGCGTTCTCTATCGGGGTGATCACATTTAATTTCTTTCAAATGGAACTTATCAAAGACCTTATTGATAAAGATAAAAGGCTGGCCAGGGCAAACGTTAAAGTGAAGAATATAGAGAATGTGCAGGGAGATGAATTTGATCAGGTGGTTTTTTCCATTGGATATGCGAAAAATAAATCAGGGAAATTCACTGCTAATTTTGGCTTGCTCTCCAAAGAAGGAGGAGGAAACAGGCTGAATGTGGCCGTGACAAGGGCCCGAAGGCGTATTACAGTGGTTTCCAGTATATCAGGCACTGATTTTAAAGCCAGACAACTCATGAATCCCGGGGTGAAGCTGCTAAAGGAATACCTGGAGTATGTGGAGCGTGTAGCAGCAGGAGAGCATGTGGGGATCAAAGAACTGCCTTTAAGTGGCTTTCAAGTAGGATGGTACCTGAAGAATAGGCTTATTGGAAAACATGGAAGTCACGAGGTGAAAAACTGTACTGTTTCCCGGTTGATGGATCTCGAACTGTTTAAGGAGGGGAAGGTGGTTGGTACGATCTTGACAGACGACGACCGTCTTTTTGCCGCTAAAACTGCAAAAGAAGCTTTTGTTTACCATCCCAAGTTACTCAAGGAGAAAGGTTGGGATGTACAACATGTTTTTAGCAGGGAATATTGGTTGAATAAGCATGAGATGCTGAAAGCAAAATTAGAGAGTCAAAAAAAAGGAGTGAATTAATTCACTCCTTTTCTAATTTGATGCCCACCGATTCAATGCCTTTCAGGTCGCTACTTCTCATGTACTGGACCAGCTGAATGGTGATAGGGCCTAAATCAGCCAGTGAATTGAGCGGAAGTGTTCCTGTTTGGGTAAAAGAATTTCCAAATCCGCTGCCCAATGGTTTCCCCGTTTTCGGATCAAATAAGGTTAGGTCTAAGAGCTGATTATCCAATGTGTTGTTCAGGCTGTCTTTGAGAAGGTACCTCACATAGATGTTGTAATAGTCATAGCTCTCATTGTATTTGATTCGTAAGGTTGAAGATACCTGGCCATCCGTTTTTTTATTTACGTTGAAACTCAAAGTATCGGATACGGGCCAAGAATAATCTTCCAGCCCATAGTATTCTTCATAAACTCTCCTTTCGTCACAGCCAGACAAAGTGGTAAAGAGCATTGCAAAAGAGAGTAGCAGATACATTGGCTCAAAACGCTTATTCATTTTTTGAACCTTTATTTTGGTTGTTGTTATTGTTCTTTTTTCTCGGTGCGTTCTTTCTTCTGTTGGTTTTTGGTTTTTGCTGTCCCTGCGGTTGGGCAGAACGGTTTTCTGCATTGCCTTTTTCCGCAGAGGCCTTAGGCGCAGGCTTATTAGGCGTATTCCCTTTGGGAGTTTCATTCCTTTTTCTGCCGGTTGCGTTTCTCCTTGGTTTTTTGCCCTTAGGGGCAGCCTGCTGTTGTCCCTCTGGTTTTACTGCAGGTTTGGCTTCTCTGGCCTGACCGGTGTTTTGGGGACCGCCTGGTTGACCTTTAGGCCTAGGCTTTCGTTTTTTTCTTTTTTTGTTTTTGGATTTGAATTTCTGATCTAACATTTCCAAGTCCATATTGGATTTGTTTGGATCTTCATCCATGTCCATCATGTCGTCGAGTTCCAGGCTAAAAGGCTTTTTGCCCTCCTCGTTCATCTCAATGATTTCCCTCACCCTATCGCAATCAATGGAATGCCAATTGTTCTCGTTGTTATAACTGAACCACATCAGCTTTCTGAAGATGTCCGTTTTTTGGAGCTTGGCCAGTCCTGCTTCTGTTTGTAAGGGTTTTTCAACGGCTGGAATATCTTCCAGTGCGGACATATAGGTGTCCAGCTCATAATTAAGACAACACTTTAACCTGCCGCATTGCCCCGATAATTTGGTGGGATTGAGCGAAAGGTTTTGGTAGCGTGCCGCTGAAGTACTTACACTTTTGAAATCATGGATCCAGGTAGCGCAGCAAAGTTCCCTTCCGCAGACACCGATGCCACCTAGTCTTCCTGCCTCTTGTCTGAGGCTTATCTGCCTCATTTCCACACGGATTTTAAACTCAGAGGCAAGTATTTTGATCAGCTCTCTGAAGTCCACTCGGTCATCGGCAGAGTAATAGAAAGTGGCCTTGGAGTTGTCTGCCTGGTATTCCACATCAGACAACTTCATGTCAAGTTTTATTTCATCAATGATCTGTTTTGTGCGGTAGAGAGTAGGGATTTCGCGGTTTTTTGCTTCTTCCCATTTCTCCAAATCCTTTTGGTTGGCAAGGCGGTAAATCTTTAGAATGTTGTCATCGTTTTTGATTTTCCGCTTTTGCATCTGCAGGCGGACAAGCTCACCCTGCAGGGATACATAACCTATGTGATGGCCGTTGGGTACGTCCACTACCACCGGATCGCCGGTGGTAAGTTTAAGATGGTTGGCATTTTGGAAATAATCCTTTCTGCCCCCCTTAAACTTTATCTCTACTATGTCAAATGTATCCACCGTTGGAATTCCCATATGGGCCAACCAATCAAATGAATTCATTTTATTACAATCGCTCGTACCACAAGTGCCGTTGTTTTGGCACCCTCCGCTTCCTGATGTGGTAGAGCAGCTACTACATCCTGCCATAAATCTATCTATATTTTAGGGAGTACGTTACCGCAAACTCCTCGTGAAGTGATTATGGTGTTATTTACCATAATTTAAGATGTCCTGTCCGATATCCTTACGGAAATAGACATCTTTCCAGCTGATCTCGTTTACCCTGGAGTACGCATTGGAAAGTGCTTCTTCCAGACTGTCTCCTTTGCCTGTGATTCCCAAAACCCTTCCTCCATTGGTTACTACTTCTCCTTGATCATTGGTGGTCGTTCCGGCATGAAAGGTAATACTGGTTCCGTTTTCCTGATCCAGTCCGCTGATAGCGTCTCCTTTCGGATAGGATCCTGGATATCCTCCTGCTACCATAACAACTGTAGTAGCGGTGAATGTTTCCAATTCAAGCTGATATTCAGCCAGTTTTCCTGTTCCGATTGCGTATAGCAAGTCAACGAAATCACTTTTGATCCTAGGAAGGACAGCTTGCGTTTCAGGATCGCCCATCCTGACATTATATTCGATGACATAGGGTTCTCCCTTCATATTCATCAATCCGATGAATATGAAACCCTTATAGTCAATGTTTTCTTTTTCGAGCCCTTTGATCGTAGGTTTAACCACGTTTTCTTCCACTTTGCTCATGAACGAGGCATCCGCAAACGGTACGGGGCTAACAGCTCCCATTCCTCCGGTATTCAGGCCGGTGTCTTTTTCGCCGATACGTTTGTAATCTTTTGCCTCAGGGAGGATTTTGTAGCTTTTTCCATCTGTTGCCACAAAGACAGAGAGTTCTATGCCTGAAAGAAACTCTTCCACAACCACTTTGTCCGAGGCTGCGCCAAACTTGCTTTCAAGAAGCATCTCTTTAAAGGACTTTTCTGCATCATCGTAAGACTCACAGATCAACACCCCCTTGCCGGCGGCGAGCCCATCTGCTTTCAGCACAACAGGAAGTTTTTGAGAACGGATAAACTGTAGTCCTTCTTCGATGTTTTTCTGGGTGAATGTCTCTGATGCTGCAGTAGGGACATTATTTCGCTGCATGAATTGCTTGGAAAAATCTTTGCTGCCTTCTAAAGTAGCACCAAGCTGTTTGGGACCAACCACGGGCAGAGACTTGGTCTCTTCTTGGTCTGCAAAATAATCGGCTACCCCCTTGACCAAAGGTTCTTCAGGTCCCACTACGATCAGGTCAATACGGTTTTCGAGCACAAAGGCTTTCAGTGCGGGGAAGTCCGTGATGCTCAATGGAACATTTTGGGCAATTTCCTTGGTGCCTGCATTCCCCGGAGCTACAAATAATTGGTCACACTTTGGGCTATTGGCAATTTTATAAGCAAAGGCATGTTCTCTTCCTCCGCTTCCTAATAATAATATATTCATGAATTTAAATCTTAATTTTAATTGGCATGGTCAGAAATGAACTTGATTCTGTAGACGCGGATCTCTTCTTCTCCAAAATCTTCGTCTTCAAGTTCTTTTAGAGCCTCCCTTATGTTGTCGGTTTCAGCGGACATGAAATAATCATGAAGGATATCTTCCCGCTCCTCGTCCATAATATTATGGATGTAATAATTGATGTTAAGCTTGGTGCCACTATATATGATTTGTTCTATTTCTTGTAGCAGCTCCGACATTTCTATGTTCAGATTGGTGGCTATTTCATCTAAATCTATTTTTCGGTCGACCTGCTGAATGATAGATATTTTTACTTTTGAACGTGTTCCCGCAGTTTTAACCACCACATCGGAGGCCGTGATGATATCGTTTTCTTCCACATAATTCGAGATCAGTTTCAGAAACGGTGCCCCAAATTTAGCCACTTTTCCCATACCTACACCATTTATTTGGGCAAGTTCTTCCCTTGAGGTAGGATATACGGTGGCCATTTCCTCCAAAGAGGGATCTTGGAAGATGACATAGGGGGGCAGCCCTTTGGACTTGGCGACTTTCTTTCTTTCCAGTTTAAGGAGCTCAAAGAGTTTCTCGTCGTAAGCTTTGTTGCTTCCATTGATGTCTTCAGACTCATCATTTTCGATCATTTCTTCGAAATCATGGTCTTTGCTCAACATCACCGATTGGGGATTGTTAAGGAAATCTTCACTGACAGGCGAGAGTTTGATAACTCCGTAGTTTTCAATGTCCTTTTCGAGGAAATTAAGGATCATGGCCTGTCTAAGGACACTCCTCCAATGTTTTTCTTCTTGCTCTTTGCCTTGACCAAATACTGGCAGTCCGTCATGTTGGTAGCTCTCCATGTATTCGTTTTGCTCTCCACGAATGACGTTGACGATATGGTCGAGGTTGAAGCGTTGTTTGGTCTCTTTGACAGCTTCGATGGCAATCTGGATGTCCTTTTGGCCATCAAAAGCGTCTTTTTTCTTTTTGCAGTTGTCACAGAAACCGCAGTCTTCCTTCAGGTTTTCCCCAAAGTAGTGAAGGAGGACCCTTCGGCGACATACGGAGCTTTCGGCGTAAGCAGCCATTTCCTGAAGCAGGACCTTGGCATTTTCACGCTCATTTACAGGTTTGTCTTTGTTGAACTTTTCAAGCTTGATGATGTCATCGTACTTGTAGAACATCAAGCAATGGCCTTCCAGTCCGTCCCTTCCGGCTCTTCCGGTTTCCTGATAGTAGCCTTCCAGGGATTTTGGTACGTCGTAATGTACCACATAGCGTACGTCAGGTTTGTCGATCCCCATG
Organism: Echinicola sediminis; assembly: GCF_054777495.1. NCBI lineage: Bacteria > Pseudomonadati > Bacteroidota > Cytophagia > Cytophagales > Cyclobacteriaceae > Echinicola > Echinicola sediminis. The sequence continues at coordinate 69,446 of NZ_BAAHAP010000019.1, forward strand.
CCAAAGGCAATGGTGGCCACAACCACATCGACTTCTTCATTAAGGAAGTCGTCCTGGTTTTTGATCCGGGTGTTGGATTCCAGCCCCGCGTGGTAAGGAGCGGCATTGACGCCGTTTACTTTCAGGAGCTCTGCGATTTCCTCTACCTTTTTACGGCTCAGGCAGTAGATGATCCCCGATTTGCCTTTGTGGGATTTTACGTACTTGATGAGCTGCTTTTTGGTGTCGCTTTTGACTTTAGGCCTGACCTCATAAAAGAGGTTAGTCCTGTTAAAGGAAGATTTGAACAGGTCGGCTTCTTCCATGGTCAGGTTTCGCTGGATGTCCTGCTGAACCTTTGGGGTGGCCGTTGCGGTCAGGGCGATGATCGGAAGATTTTCGCCGATTTGACCGATGATGGATTTTATTTTGCGGTATTCCGGACGGAAATCATGTCCCCATTCAGAGATACAGTGTGCTTCATCGATGGCTACAAATGAGAGCCTGGCCGTTTTTAGGAACTCTATGTTTTCCTCCTTGGTCAGGGATTCAGGGGCGACATACAGCAGTTTTGTGTCTCCGCTGAGCACCTCTTTTTTTACCCGGTTGGACTCGGTCTTGCTTAAGGTGGAATTTAGGAAATGGGCATTGATGCCGAAGGCATTCAATTGATCCACCTGGTTTTTCATCAGGGCGATCAGTGGAGAAATGACAATTGCCGTGCCATGGTTGGTGACTGCAGGTAGCTGATAGCACAGCGATTTGCCGGCTCCTGTGGGCATGATTACAAAGGTGTTTTTACCCTGTAATATATTGTCTACGATTGCTTCTTGGTTTCCTCGAAATTGATTGAAGCCAAAAATCTTTTTGAGGTTTTCTTTAACGTTTATATCCACTCCATTCTCTCTTTTTAATGATGTGCCGAATGCTTTTCATTAAATATTTAAAGTAAATAATTTTACCTTTGTACAAATTTAATAATAACCTCGGTAAAATTGAATATAATAAAAAATATTAAAAAGAGTGCCGCAAAAGTTCTTCAAACCGAAGCCGAAGCCCTTCAAAATATGATTTCCAACATTGATGAAGGTTTCGAATCCTGCGTAATGGGGATATTAGGTTCTAAAGGACGTGTGGTGATTACCGGGGTGGGCAAAAGTGCCATTGTTGCCACGAAGATTGTCGCTACGCTGAACTCCACAGGCACACCCGCCTTGTTCATGCACGCAGCAGACGCTATTCACGGTGATTTGGGTATGATTCAAAAGGAAGATTTCGTAATTTGTATTTCTAAAAGTGGAAACACTCCTGAAATCAAAGTATTGGTGCCAATGCTAAAAAAAATGGGGTCTAAGTTGGTAGCATTGGTAAGCAATACGGATAGCTATTTGGCCCAACAAGCGGATTTTGTTTTAAATGCCACCATCAAAAAAGAAGCATGCCCTTTGAATTTGGCACCAACTACCAGCACTACCGCACACATGGCGATGGGGGATGCCCTGGCTGTTTGTCTTTTAGAAGCCAGGGGCTTCAGTAGCGATGATTTTGCGCGATATCATCCCGGAGGATCTCTAGGGAAGCAATTGTACCTCACCGTGGAGGATTTGGCGGTGAAGGATGCTGTGCCTATAGTAGAGGAAGATGCTCCTTTGACTGCCGTGATTCTGGAAATCAGCGGAAAAAGACTGGGGGCAACTGCCGTGGTCGATAAGGCGCAAAGGCTTGTGGGGATTGTTACAGATGGAGACTTAAGAAGGATGCTCGAACGGTATCAAGACCTGTCAAAGGTGACAGCAAAAGATATTATGACCCAAAATCCCAAAACAATGGATAAGAGGGAATACGCCGTCAGGGCTTTGAACAGAATGAGAGAATTTAATATTACCCAATTGGTGGTGACGGATATGGAAGAGGTGTTTGGGTTTATTCACGTTCATGATTTAATGAAGGAGGGGATTGTTTAATATTGACCATGCAAGATAAACCATATATTGTTATACTGGCCGGAGGGATTGGTTCTAAATTCTGGCCTTATAGCCGGAACAATTATCCAAAACAATTTTTGGACTTATTGGGTACCGGCAGGACCTTGCTTCAAATGACCTTTGACAGGTTTGTGAAATTTTCGAGTCCGGAGCGTTTTTTGGTAGTGACCAATCAGGTGTATGCTGATATTGTGAAAAAACAGCTTCCAGAGCTTTCTGAAGAGCAAATTCTTTGTGAACCGCTCAGGAGGAATACGGCCACCTGTCTTGCTTATGCCAGTTACGTAATCAAAAAGAAAGCCCCGGATGCTAAGGTAATTGTGACTCCTTCGGACCATTTGGTGCTTAATGAAATCCCGTTTCAGGAGAAGGTGAACCATGCACAGTGCGAGGCGGAGAAGGAGGAGCATTTGATCACTATTGGAATCAAACCCAACCGGGCTGAAACTGGGTATGGTTATATTCAGTACATTGATTCGGATGATGAGGTGAAAAAGGTCAAAACCTTCACGGAGAAGCCTGATGTCAAACTTGCTGTTACTTTTTTGGAGAGTGGGGATTTTGCCTGGAACAGCGGGGTGTTTGTTTGGAAAAACCAATCCATTATCAAAGAGCTGGAAAGGCATCAGCCAGAAATGGCGGAGGTTTTTGAAGAGGGGATGGAGTATTATTCTACCCCGAAAGAGAAGGAGTTCATTAAAAAGGCCTATTCATTGGTCAAGAATGTTTCCATTGATATTGGTATCATGGAGAAGTCTGACAATGTCTATTTGATTTTGGGGGATTTTGGATGGTCGGATCTGGGCTCTTGGATGAGTATCCACCAGCTGCAGGACAGGGACAAGGACAATAACGTCGTCGATGCCAATGCCATGCTTTACGAAACCTCTAACAGCTATATCAAAGTTTCTCCGGACAAGTTGGTCGTCGTTCATGGTCTGGACAACTACCTTGTCAGTGAATCAGACAATGTGTTGTTGATTTGCAAATTGGATGCGGAGAAAAAATTCAAAGAATTTGTCGCGGATGCGAAAAGTAAAGGCGAGAATTATATCTGACCCCCGCCTTGATTTATCTTAGGTAGTATAGGATTCCTTTTTGGCAATTCGCACCACGGGTTTGTGCCGTATTTTGAAATTACAGCTGTTGGCAATAAAACAGTGCTGATGGGCATCCTGGTGAAGCTGCATGGCCTTTGACTTCATACTTTCGGACTCGACAGTAACAACAGGGTAAAGCACTACTTCGTTAAATTGACCCGAACCATTTTTGTTTTCCTGCATTATCCCCTCGGCGTGGTCTTCGTAGTAGGTCACACTTACTCCCGCTTCCGCACAGAGATGAAGGTACCACAGCATATGGCAAGAGGCAATGCTTGCCAGAAACAGCTCTTCAGGGTTGTGCCTTTTTTTGTCCCCCCTAAAGTTGGGGTCAGAGCTGCCCATTAGGCGTGGTTTGCCTTCAGTGATTACCTCAAAGTTTCTTTGGTAGGCCAAATAGCCCCGAGTTCCCATGCCGGTATTGCCGGTCCACTCTATTAGCGTTTGATAATGATGGAATTTTGACATGGTATTAAGTTAAAAAAAAACGGCTATACTTTCCAAGAAGTTAGGGAAGAGCTGAATAAAAAAAGCGGGCCCACCTGAAGGTGAGGCCGCTGGTGTCCTATTAAAGTGTCTGAAGTTCAGTGGGTATTCCCATTTTTTCGCCAAGTTCAAAAAGATCCTTTTGAACAGGTTCCAATAATGGGATGCCGTTCTTTATTCTCTCTTTTTCCAGCTCCCGCTCCGGGTCTCCCGGAATAAGGACCTTTTCATGCCCCGGGGTGGTTTTGGCAGATCGAAACCGCTTGATCCAGTTGTCCATGTGGGATTTGAACTCATCGGACGGTCTGAATGCATCTACACGCATGGCTCCGAAGAAGTGGCCGATTCCCTCTCCGACAGGATTGGGGTCGGGTTGGAGGAAAGCAACGAAGGGAGGAACCCAAGGGCCATAGTTGGCGCCCGAAAGCACCGCTGAGAAAATGTCCACAATCGCCCCAAGGGCATATCCTTTATGGGATCCGTGCTCACGGTCGCCTCCCAAAGGAAGTAAAGCTCCGCCATCTTTTACCCCAAAAGCATCGGTTGTGGGATTGCCTTCCTTGTCTTGTATCCATCCTTGAGGTGCTTCCTGCTGTTTTCTTTGGAGGATTTCCAGCTTCCCGTTGGCGGCAGTGGTGGTAGCCATGTCGGCTACGAAAGGAGGCTCTTCATTGGCCGGAATGGCCACGGAAATGGGATTGGTGCCCAAAAGCCGCTCTTTGGAGAATGTAGGGCTCACCAGAGGGCTGGCGTTGGTCATTGAAAGGCCGATCATATCATGTTGTAATGCCTGCATGGCGTGATAGCCAGCAATTCCATAGTGGTTGGAATTTTTTACGGAAACCCAGCCCGTGCCTGCATTTTTGGCCTTTTCTATGGCTACGCGCATCGCGAAAGGGGCAACTACTAATCCCAGCCCTCCATCTCCGTCCACTACAGCGGTGCTTGGGGTTTCATGAACGATCTTGATCTTTGGTTTTGGGTTGATTCTACCAGCTTCCCAAAGCCTCACATAGCCTGATAAACGGGCCACGCCATGGGAGTCCACTCCTCTCAGGTCTGCTGATAACAGAACTTCTGTCGCGGTATGGGCTTCTTCTTCAGGGCAGCCCATCTTTATGAAAACATTTTTGGTAAAGGTAAAGAGCCTTTCAAAATCAAAGTTCATTCTACTGTTATTTTATGCCTCCGTACCGTTGATTCTTTTACCCACCTATTTTCTCCGCCATTTCTTTCTTAAGCTTAATTATTGCTCAGCGCATTGATAAGCGAGTAGTCTAGCAGGCGGTAATGGGCTGTGGGATTGCTGGTGACGAGGCTTATTTATACATTGTATTTTTTGAGGAAAAGTCCATTTCAGCCAGCATTATCTGCTGCTTTCAATTCCCGAGCAGGGTAGGATTTCCTTTTGGTCTATCAATTGGGCGATAACACCTTCTTTTAAAGCATAGTTGGAGCATACTAGTTCCCTTGCGTCCACATACTGTAAAATAAATTCAATCAGGCATGAGGCGACTACAATCATGTCTACACGCATGGGGATCATACCAGGGATCTTGAGTCTTTCTTCCTTATTGAGGGTTACCAGCTTTTGAGCCAGTTTTTCAAATTCATTTCGCGGGAGGTGAAAGACATTCTGGCTTTTTCCTTTTGAGGAGTGGAGAGAGGCTAGATACATGTCGGTAAGGGTGTCAAATGTCCCTGATGCTCCTACAAGTCGCTTGGGTTGGTATTTTTCCAAAGCGCTGATCAAGTCGGTAAGCTTGTCTTTCAAATAGGAGGTCAGCTTGATGACCTCTTCTGCCAAAATGGGATCATGGTAATGAAATAGATCCAACAGCCGTTGCCCGCCGATCTCAAAGCTTTGTTTCCAATAAACGTCCTCTTTGTTTCCAATGATAAATTCTACAGAACCACCGCCAATGTCCATCATGAGGCTGTTTTCCTCATTTAGAGAGCCACTGAACTTGATCCCTTCATAGATCAGATGAGCTTCTTGGTCTCCGTCAATGACATTGACCACAATACCGTGTTCCCTTTTGATGGTATCTACAAATTCACGTCCGTTCTGGGCGTTTCTGACAGCGCTGGTGGCGAAAGCATATATCTTATCAATGCCTTCACCGTCAATAAGGTGCCGGAAATGGCTTAAAGTATGGAGTGCTCTTTTTTGCGCATCAGGATGAATGGTGTTTTCGCTGATGCCCTGTTGCCCGATTTTCACCGGAATTTTTTCCTTATAAAGTGTTTGGAAACCTTCCTTGGTAATATCGACCAGCAGCAGATGAAAAGTGTTGGTGCCCATGTCAATAATGGCTGCCTTTGCATGTCTCATGATGCGCGCATTTTGGTTGTGCGAATATAAACAGTTTATTTAAAAAGCTTAGGGATAAGCCTATTTAATCAAATGAATGGGTAAATCTTTTGTTTTGGGGCCTTGGTATATTGGTCAGAAAATTTTATCTCTTGAAGCTTGCTGATTATATTTGATTAAACCCATAACGATAAGCCCATGAAAAGTTCTACAAAAGGCGTCTACACTTTGCCGGGAAATAAGGAAAAACTCGAGTTGTTAAAAAAGAAAAATGAGGAAGCGCTTTTGGGCGGAGGAGAGGAGCGTATTGCTGCCCAGCACAAAAAGGGCAAGCTTACTGCACGTGAAAGGATCCACCTTTTAATGGATGAGGGGACATTTCAGGAAATTGACAAGTTTGTCATGCACAGGTGCAAGGATTTTGGACTGGATAAGGAATATTATCTGGGTGATGGTGTTATCACCGGTTATGGTGAAATAAACGGCAGGTTGACCTACGTGTTCTCGCAGGATTTTACGGTTTTCGGAGGGTCCTTGTCCGAGACCCATGCTGAGAAAATATGCAAGATCATGGATATGGCCATGAAAAATGGAGCGCCCGTGGTAGGCTTAAATGATTCCGGTGGTGCGCGGATCCAGGAAGGCGTCAACTCTTTGGGAGGTTATGCGGATATATTTTATAGAAATACCCTTGCCTCCGGAGTGATTCCCCAAATTTCAGCCATCATGGGGCCGTGTGCCGGTGGGGCGGTGTATTCACCAGCGATTACGGATTTTATCCTGATGGTCGAGGAGACGAGTTATATGTTTGTGACCGGACCTAATGTGGTAAAGACCGTAACTCAGGAAAATGTGACCGCCGAGGAACTGGGGGGAGCCAGTGCCCACAGTGTTAAAAGCGGGGTGACCCACTTTTCCTGTGGCAATGAAGTGGAGTGTATCAAGCACATCAAAGGTATTCTGAGTTATGTTCCCCAAAACTGTGAAGATGATGCCCCGGTGTATCCTTATACCATGAAGGAGGATGAATCCAGAAAGGTACTGGATAAAATAGTGCCGGAAAACCCTAACCATCCTTATGACATGCGCGAAGTGGTGGCAGGTATAGTGGATGAAGATTCGTTTTTGGAGGTCCATAAAAATTATGCGGATAATATTGTGGTGGGCTTTGCCAGAATAGCAGGCAGAAGTATCGGTATTGTGGGCAACCAGCCCCAGTCTTTGGCAGGCGTGCTGGATAATGATGCTTCGGTTAAGGCAGCAAGGTTTGTACGTTTTTGTGATTGTTTTAATGTTCCTTTATTGGTATTGGTAGATGTGCCTGGTTTTTTGCCGGGTACCGATCAGGAATGGAACGGGATAATTTCCAATGGGGCCAAACTGCTGTATGCCTTTTCTGAAGCGACGGTTCCAAGAATTACCGTGATTACCCGAAAAGCTTATGGAGGGGCTTATGATGTGATGAATTCCAAGCACATAGGGGCTGATCTTAATTTTGCCTGGCCAACGGCCGAAATTGCAGTGATGGGAGCAAAGGGGGCCACAGAAATTATTTTTAAGAAAGAAATCGCCCGGGCCGAAGACGGGGAAGAGAAGCTTCAGGAGAAGATGGATGAATACACCCGAAAATTTGCCAATCCCTATAGGGCTGCCCACCGCGGATATGTGGATGAGGTGATCCTGCCCTCCGAAACCCGTCAAAAACTTATCCGTGGGTTCAAGATGCTGGAAAACAAAGTGGATACCTTGCCTAGGAAGAAACATGGGAATATACCTCTTTAGAAGAAGTTATTGAGTTATTTGGTGACTAGGTTATTGGGGGACCGTTATAATTTTTTAAAGTTTTGAGTATGAATAGTTTTGAAGAACTTGAAGTTTGGAAAAAAGCTAGGGAGTTAAGGATGTTTGTTTCTGGCTTGGTACGTGATTTTCCCGTTGACGAGAAGTTTATGTTGATTAATCAAGTTAAAAGGTCTTCTAGGTCTGTAGGGAATAATATAGCTGAAGGATTTGGAAGGTACCATTATCAAGAAAATATTCAATTTTGCAGGCAAGCAAGAGGATCGCTTTTTGAAACATTAGACCATATGATTGTAGCCTTCGATGAAGACTTAATTTCAAGGGAACAATTGGTTGTCTTTAGAGAACTGTATAATCATTGTTTGAAATTATTGAACGGGTATATTTCTTATCTTTCCAGGGCAAAGAGCAACTCAAAAGCTAATCAATGAAAAGAGAAGAGAGAGAATAATCTAATAACCAAGTAACATTATAACTAAATAACACACTAACCCAATAACTT
>NZ_BAAHAP010000020.1:0-77234 GCF_054777495.1 Echinicola sediminis
GTTATTGTCTTGCCAAAACTAATTTTTCCTTAAACTTTTTGATCTGTCTTCTCAGTCCCTCGATTGCCTCATCAGCAGCTGCCTCAAAAGAATCCTTCTGATGCTTTGCAAACAACTGTTTCCCGGGCACATTCAATTTGATTTCAACGATTTTGTTTTCATTTTTTTCGTTTTTATCGAGTCTCATAAATACCTCCCCGTCAATAATTCGATCGTAGAAGGTGTCCAACTTATCGGCCTTCTTCTGAATAAAATCAATCAACTTTTGATCTGCGTCGAAATGGATTGAATGCATTTGTAATTTCATAATGTTAACAGTTTAAAAGTTAAACTTTTATTTAAGCTTTAGGATGTGCCTGTTCAAACACAGCCTTGAGTTTTTCCATTGAATTGTGGGTGTATACTTGCGTGGCGGCAAGATTGGCGTGCCCCAGTAGATCCTTGACCGCATTAAGGTCTGCTCCTTTATTAAGGAGGTGTGTCGCAAAAGTATGTCTCAGAAGGTGAGGGCTACGCTTGGACGTCTGCGCGAAAAGGTCTAAATACTTCCTCACTATCCTGTATATTTTCATTGGGTACGCTTGCTTTCTTTTATTATTAACGATAAAATAATCACTCTCGTTTATATTTAAAAATGTTTCTTCAAATACTTTTCTGTACGAAATAATATTCTTACATAAAGCATCGGTAAGAGGGATTATTCTTTCTTTCTTTCGTTTTCCGAACACCCGGACAGATCGGGCAGACAGATCCACATCTGCCCATTTTAGATGGATCAACTCTGAAAGCCGGACACCTGTAAGGTAAAGAAACTCCATCACCATCTTATCTCTTCGGCCTTCAAAATGTTCTCCGTAATCAACTTCATTGAGGAGCTGTTCCATGGAAGCCTCTTGAACAAACTCAGGTAATTTCTTGGGAGTCTTAAGCGCCCGCAGTTTATAGGTTGGATCCTTGGAGATTTCGCCCGATCGTAATAAAAATTTATAGAATGACCGTAATGTAGCCATCTTACGGTTCACGGTGGTGGCCGAAAGGCCCTGCTCAACCAAGTCTATCATCCAGGCCCGGATTTCTCCGTGTTGCGCCTTGACCATATCCTCTTCCCCAAAAGACAAGTTTAAAAATTCCTGGAATTGCTCCAGGTCCTTTTGGTAAGCCAACACCGTATGCGCGCTGGCCCTTTTTTCATGTTCTAGGTAATTTATAAAAGAAAAAAGCATATCGGCGTAATTAATACACCAATATGCTCAATTATTTTTTAAGAAGGAAAGATTTGCTTATTTCCCTTCTTCGTCTTGCATCCTTTGTTTGTAGGCGGCTTTAATGACTTCAGTTCTTCTCTTTACAGAAGGCTTCTCAAAGTGCTGACGCGCTCTCAGTTCACGGATTGCTCCAGTTCTGTCAAACTTTTTCTTGAAACGCTTTAGCGCTTTTTCGATAGATTCGTTCTCTTTTACGTTTACTACGATCATATTTTACACCTCCTTTCGGCTGCAAAGGTAAGAAGATTATTTTTAAAACCAAGATTTAAATCAGCTTGTGAGAAGACATGTCCACGGTCGACTGCAAATCAGAACTCACTTCAAAATCTCCCTAGAAATCACCAATTTTTGAATTTCGGAAGTACCTTCACCAATCGTGCAAAGCTTGACGTCCCTATAATACTTCTCCACGGGATAATCCTTGGTAAAACCATAGCCCCCAAAAATCTGAACAGCCTCATTGGCCAGCTCCACAGCTATTTCCGAGGCATAATACTTGGCCTTGGCACTCGCCAAGGTAACAAACTCGCCCCGGTTCTTCAGATCAGCGGCCTTAAAAGTAAGCAGCTTGGCCGCCTCCAGCTTGGTGGCCATTTCAGCCAACTTAAAGGATATGCCTTGAAAAGAACTTATGGGCTTATTGAACTGATGTCGCTCTTTCGAATAGTTGATCGAAGCCTCCAATGCCCCTTCCGCAATGCCCAGGGAAAGGGCTGCAATGGATATTCTTCCTCCGTCCAAGACCTTCATGGACTGGATAAAGCCCTCGCCCACTTCTCCCAAAACCTGGCTTTTGGGCACCTTACAATCCTCAAAAATCAATTCAGCGGTCTCTGAAGTCCGCATTCCCAGTTTATCTTCTTTCCGGCCTCCCCTAAAACCTTTCATCCCCTTTTCCAGCACAAAAGCGGTCATACCATGCTTATCCCCTACTTCACCTGTCCGGGCGATAACCACCGCTACATCTCCTGAAACACCGTGGGTGATAAAATTCTTCGCTCCATTTAACACATAATGGTCCCCTTCCTCAATCGCAGTGGTTTTCATGTTCGCAGCATCGGATCCTGTATTGGGCTCAGTAAGTCCCCACGCTCCCAAATATTCACAAGTGGCCAATTTTGGCAAATATTTCTTCTTCTGCTCCTCATTTCCAAAAAGCATGATATGCCCTGAGCAAAGAGAATTGTGGGCCGCCATGGACAATCCAATTCCCGGATCCAGTTTGGCGAGCTCCATGATCGCCGTCACGTATTCAAAATAACCAAAACCGCTGCCGCCGTAATCATTTGGGATCAACACTCCCATCAAACCTAGTTCTCCTAGTTTCTTAAAAAGAGCAAGCGGAAAAGTCTGCTGATCATCCCAATCTTTGCGATAGGGAGTGATTTCTTTGGCCCCAAAATCCCGGATCATCTGGGCAATCATCCTTTGGTTTTCATTCAAATCAAAGTCCATCATACTATTACTGTTTATTGGGTTATATTCTTTGAGCGTGAGTCTAAAAAAGGACTGCAATTGCGTTCCCTTTTGAAACCACCTCTCTTGTAAGATATTAACTTCCAATTAAAAATTAAGTTTTTTAATCCATTATTAAGCGGTAAAAATTTTATGCCATGAGCGATTGATTTATATTTGTCTTGACATCATAAGCCGACCTATCAACCCTAGTAAAATATCACATTCATGCAACAAATTTTAATTACAGGCGGAGCAGGATACATAGGATCGCATACTGCTGTAGCCTTGGTCAACGCCGGTTTTGAACCGATCATTATTGACAATTTTTCCAACTCCAATAAGAATGTCTTAAACGGCCTGGAAAAAATCCTCGACAAAAGCGTAAAATGCTATGAAGGAGACTGTAACGACCGGAGCATCATGCGGAAAATTTTCCAGGAAAATGACATCCAAGGGGTCATCCACTTTGCTGCTTCAAAGGCCGTGGGAGAAAGTACTCAAATTCCACTGACCTATTACAGCAACAACATCAATTCCTTGGTCATTTTGCTGGAAACCATGAAGGAGTTCGGTGTAAAGGACATTGTATTCTCCTCCTCATGTACGGTCTATGGCCAACCGGATGAGCTTCCGGTAAAGGAATCCACCCCGCGCAAGGATGCGGAGAGTCCCTATGGCAATACCAAACGGATCTGTGAGGATATCCTGATGGATCACGTCAAAAGTGGGGCAAAAGCGAGAATAGTCGCCCTACGTTATTTCAACCCCATCGGTGCCCACCCCTCTTCTTTGATCGGAGAGCTTCCACTGGGTGTTCCCGCAAACCTGATTCCTTTTGTGACCCAAACCGGCGCAGGGATCAGGGAAAAGATAACGGTTTTCGGTGACGATTATAATACCACTGACGGCACCTGCATCCGTGATTATATCCATGTCATGGACCTGGCTGATGCCCATGTCAAATCCATCCAGTACCTTGCCCAACAAAAGGACAACTTCTTTGACCTCTTCAATGTGGGCACTGGAAATGGCAATACGGTAATGGAAGTCATCCAGGCATTCGAAAAGGTAAGTGAAAAGCCCCTCAACTATGAGATAGGCCCTAGAAGGTCCGGTGACATCGAAAAAGTATGGGCCAATACGGACAAGGTAACAAACGTCCTCGGATGGAAGCCGCAGTTTGGACTGGAAGAAGCCCTAAAAGATGCCTGGAACTGGCAGTTGAGCCTTGAAAAATAAACCAAAACAGTACAAGACAGTACAGGACGGTATCTGTAAGAAATAAAACTACTTTTAACCTATAATTAATAATTTTAATTAGGGGTTTATTAATCGAAAACCATCTGCTTCCTAAGCAGATGGTTTTTTCTTTTAAGGGGTAGTTATTGGTTATTCGGAAATTAGGTTCTTGGGCCCACATTCAGAAATCGTAATTCAACATTCATCATTCCAAATTTAAGCTAACCAAATAGTCAAAACAAAAATAAATGAAGCTAGGCTAATGGCTCCCTAGCCTCCCCCCACCCTTAATGATCCTTCATACCTTAATGGTTAATAAAGTAAAACATGAAGAAGTGAGGGAGTATGGAGCTGCCCCGATGACCGTCCCTAATCTTACAATACCCCTTAATTCCCTTCACTACTCATAAATAGTTATAGATGATTAAGTCTATTTAAGTTGGTAAGGAGATTAGTTATTGGTTATTCGGAAATTAGGTTCTTGGGTCCACATTCAGAAATCATGTATCATCATTCCACATTTAAGCTAACCAAATAGTTAAAACAAAAGTAAATGAAGCTACCCTACTGGCTCCCAAACCTCCCCCCAACCTTAATGATCCTTCATACCTTAATGGTTAATAAAGTAAAACATGAAGAAGTGAGAGAGTATGGAGCTGCCCCGATGCACCCCTAATCTTGCACCCCTTAATGGCCCTTCATACCTTAATGGTTCAAAACAATACATGAAGGTCTTATGTTTGAAAAATAGCGTAAGCCAAAATTCTTATAGTCCTTCCATCTGTGTCAATCAGTGTTCATCTGTGGACTTAATGGTAAAAAATAAAACATGAAGGAGTGAAGGGTCATGATGCTACTCTAATCGCTCCCTAACCTTTCCATGCCTACCCTTAATGACCCTTCATACCTTAATGGTTCAAAACAAAACATGAAGGTCCTATGTTTGAAAAAGAGCCTAAGCCAAAATTCTTATAGTCCTTCCATCTGTGTCAATCAGTGCCCATCTGTGGACTAAAAAACAAACTCATACTTTCCAGACCCCACCACCACATTCATCTCTCCTGACTTCAGCGACTTCCCGTCCATGGTGATCTTACTACTGGCCTGTTGAGGCAATGTCACCTTTGCGGTTGTATTTACCGGGACAGTGACCTCCCAGATGATCTTCTTACCTTTTCTCCTCCAGTGGCTGCCAATCTCCCCATAGGGAGACCCATAAGAAGCCTTCACAAAATCTAAGCCCTCCACAAAGACCGGTGCCAGTTCTATGCTCTTGAAACCGGGGCTGTCCTTGCCGGGCTTGATGCCCGCCAGGCATTCATAATACCACACCATCAAATCCCCCAGCAGCATCACATGGTTTTGGGAGTTCATGCTGGCCTTGGCCACATTGCCGTGCCACAGCTCCCAGATGGTGGTGGCCCCATTTTCGATCATATACCCCCAGCTGGGATAGGTCCGGTTACTGGCCAGTTTCAGGGCCAGGTCTGCCCTACCAAAGTCCGTCAGTGTCCGCATCAACCATTGGGTGCCGATCAAACCGGTACTCAGGTGGCCATTGTTTTTCACCTCTATGGTCTCCACAATATGATCAAAGACCTTCTGCCTATCCTCCTCTTTCACTATCCCAAAGGCCAAAGGCAAGAGGTTGTCGGTCATTTTATTCTCACCATAGTAGCCTTCCTCCTTATAGAATTCCTCCTGAAATGCATCTCCGACTTTTGTCCTTAAAGACTGATAAGCCGGTATATCCTCTTCCTTTCGGATGATTCGGGCAAAATCACTCATCATCCCCATAAAATGATAATAATAAGCCGTGGAGATCAGCTCACTCGGCCGCTTCACATCGGCATTTTGCCCCGTCCCGGCCTCTATGGAAGGGGGTGGCACACACCAGTCTCCATAACTGTCTTTGGTAAGGATATAATCCTCGTCCATATAGCGGTCCTGCATATAATCCAGCCACTTTTTCATGGCAGAATAATGGTCGGCGATCAATGAGGTGTCCCCGGAATGCTCAAACAGCATATTGGCTATCATCAGATAGGTTCCGGGCCAGGTCATATTATCACTGTAATACCGCCAGTAAGCCGGAGCCACATCGGAAATACTGCCATCAGCCTTTTGGGACAAACGGATGTCCTCCAGCCACTTTTTATAGAGCCTGGTATTATCAAACATATAATTTTCCCCATGTGCTCCTACCGCCCGGTCTCCCAACCAAGGCTGCCGTTCATTCCTTTGCGGACAGTCCACCGGCATACCCTTATAGTTTCCGGCAATTCCCCACCAGGCATTCTGATAAATCTGGTTGAGGGTCTTATCGGAAGTTTCAAAATGACCTACCGTCCGTATATCATCGTAAACCATCTTTCCCACAAAATCAGCCAATTCAGGCTCTCCCGGATATCCGCTGACTTCTACATACCTGAAACCATGATAAGTGAATTTGGGCTCCCAAGTCTCCTTTTCTCCTCCCTTGAGCACATAAGTATCCGTCACCCTGGCGTCCCGCAGGTTGGTCATAAAAAGCTCCCCATCTTCTTCCAAGGACTCTGCAAACCTCAATCTGACCGTATCCCCTTTATTTCCTTCCACGGACATCTGAAGCCAGCCGACCATATTTTGGCCCATATCCAGAATAAAGCGGTCATCGGCAATTTTGGAAATGGAAACGGGCTTTACCTCCTGCATTACCTTCATGTTCTCGTTCATCTGGGCTTCAAAATCCCCTCTCGGCTCTTGTACATATTCGGCCTGAAGCCATTTTCCATCATCGAATCCTGCCTGATCCCAGCCGGGGAACTCCTTGTTGGCATCATAATATTCCCCATCGTATTCATTATTGTTCCGGATGGGACCATCTGCTGTTCCCTTCCATTGGTCATTGGATGAGATCACCTCTTTGCTCCCATCCGCATAGTGAATCACCATATGGAAAAGCAGTTTGGGGAAGCCAAAATTCTTGATCTTATAGGGTTTGTAATCCTGCCTCATGGTAAAGTAACGGCCATTGCCCAGCACCACACCTATGGCATTATCAGCGCCAGATTGGATCAGCTTGGTGACATCAACAGCATTGTACTTTACATTTTGGGTGTAATCCGTGGGTGTAGGGGCCAATACCGCATCCCCCACTTTCTGCCCATTGACACTTAGTTCATACAGGCCCAGACCGATGATATAAGCAGTAGCGGATTCAACCTCCTTCTTCACCGAAAACTCATTTCTGAAATACCTGGCCCCTAGGGTGGAAAAGGTAGAAACATCCTCCCAGGGAAAAGCCCTGTCAAAGCCTATCCATCTTCCCTTCCAATCCTTGTAATACAAAAGCCCTACGCTCCAAGTTGACACATCACTCCAGTCACTTTCTCCCTGATTCGTCCACACTTTTACCTTCCAATAGCATTGGGTATCACTTTCCAGCTTCTTTCCCGAGTACGGCACATTCACACTGGCACTGGACAGCACCTTGCCGGAATTCCAAAAATCAGCTTTCTCTGGGGTCAAAAGTTCTGGTGCAGAAGCCACCAACACTTGATAACCTTCCTGATAGGTACCTTTTTCAGCAGAAGTGATCTTCCAACTCAGTTTGGGCCCGTCAACATCTATCCCAACAGGATTGGTAAGCATCTCTACTTTCAGTTCACTCAAACCTATCGTCCTGTCCTCTGATGGGAAGGTCATTCCTATAAGCACTATTCCTAAAACTAGTGTAAATAAAAGGCAACTTGTCTTTTTCATATCAAAAGGGAAATTTAGGATTCCTTAAAAGCGGTAAAAGGAGGCCATCAAAGAAAAGCCCCCTTTTAAACCTATCAACCTAAATCAAATACTATTTTTTTATTCATGGCATGACCCAAAGTCATGCCATGAATCGCTTTCCTAATGCTATTTTCTTTCGGCCACCAGCCGCTGCAAATGGTCGGATGAGGCAACTTCCTCTCCATTGACCAGCACATGCAAGCCTTGGCCTTTGTTATATTTCTCTCCGGTTTTGTCCCAGAATATCGTCACAATATCTCCCTGATAGGCAATATTGTCCAGACAGAACCAGTCCCATTGGTCTTCTGGAAGCTGTGGATCCACCACCACTTTTCCGTCCGCCTGTGGTCTGAATCCCACCAACCCGGTAATGATCATATCATTAAAGGTGGAATGGTTATAATAGCGGCTCCTTTCTTGGTCGCCCTTTAGCCAAAAACCCGTCTTCTCATCCAAATACTCCCCTATATAGGGTCTTCCACGGTAGTACTGGGATTCCACGTATTTTTCCATATGGCCAAAGTAATCCTCCTTGCCTACCATATCCTGATCATAGTCGATTAGCAGGTTGGCCATGGCCGTAAGGGTCTGGGAAGTGGCAAAAGGCCAAATGGCACCGTCCCACTCACAGTTGCAGCAGCCATGGCTTCTGAAATCCGGATGCCTGCATTCCGCGGTGGTCAGCCCAAAAGGAGCTAAAAAACCTCCTTCGTCTGTCACCTGGTCCCAAGCGGCAGGGTAGGGCTGCTTGTCGTCCGGAAGGTTAAAGTACCAAGGGATAAAGCCTATGGCCTCCCGCACTCCGGCAAAACCGCCTTCTTCCTTGATAGTCTCAAAGAACAGGCTTTCCTCGCTCCAGAGATTTTCTTGTACCAAACTCTTGATTTCTTCTGCCTTCTGATCGTACCTGGCCGCCATCTCTTCGTCGCCTTTCAGCCTGGCAATTTTGGCAATAGCTTTGGCATTGCCGTACATATAGCTGTTGATGGTCGGGCGAACATTCTTGACATGCCTTCCTCCGCTCAGGGACTCTTCCATGCCGTCTTTTACGTCGATCTGCCAAAACAGGCCGTCATCCCTTCCCCGGTTTTCTTCCCACCATTGGTATTCTTCCACCAAGTCGGGCAACATGTCCAGCAAATACTGTTCATCCCCATCCACTAGATATCGATTATAAAGGGCATCCGCGGTCCAGCTGCTGAAATTATGCAGCTTGTTCATCGGCTTGCCTTCATTCCCCCTATACCAGGTATGGACGATCTGGTCCAAATAGGAAGGGTTATGCAGCCAACGGGACTCGTAGATATGGTGCCCCACGGCACAACTGATCAGGTTATATTTGTCCGCATAAGAACGCTCCACCAGAAACTCGGTCATGGCATAGCCCACCGGAGTTTCCTTGATATGCTTTCTCAGTGACCACCACCTGAAATAAAATATCTCTTCAAAGTTTTCCTGTGGCGCCTCAAACAAAGGGACATTCTCCTTCATCCATTCCCAGGACTGGGCATTGGGGATAGCTTGCTGGATATTTTCATCCTCCATGCGGTTAAAATATTCCGCATAATGCTTAAAATCTTCTTTGTTGAGTAGGGCAGGTCCTGGTTCATTTGAGGTTGCCGCACAGCCCTGCAATAAGGCTCCGAATGCGACACACAGCAAAAAAACGGTTATTCTTGAGTAATGCATTCCCTATATTATGGATTATTCCTCAGATATCTTTCATGCTCTATGCTGGCCATGATGGCCGGTGCGGTAGCCTTGGGATCATTGTCCTTGATCAGTTCGGAGATATAATATTCGAAACTCCCGTCACGGTTGCCATCTCCCCCCAATCCGGCCACGGAACAGCCATCTGTTACGCTTACCGTTCCGTCATCTTCCACCCTAAAAAATTCATTTACCAATCCTTCATAGCCCTTGTGCGCAACCGCAAGATATTTCTCCAGAAGATATCCTTTGCGCACTCCTTTATAAAGAAAATAAACGAACATCGCAGTACCGGAAGACTCCAAATAATTTCCTTCCCGGTCTCCGAGATCGGTCACCTGATACCATGTTCCTGAATCCTTGTCCTGATACTTTTCCAGTCCCACCGCTATATCATTGGCGATCTTGATCAGCTCTTCCCTGCCTTCATGGCCTTCCGGCAGATAGTCCAACACATCCACGATCGCCATCAGGTACCAACCGATACTGCGGCTCCAGAAATTGGCCGACAGACCCGTTTGTTTATCCGCCCAGGCCTGTTCCTTGCTTTCGTCCCATCCGTGATAAGGAAGATGAGTTGTTGGATCATAATGAACCTTGGAAACCTCCATGAGCTGGTCCACGGCATCATCGATATGCGCAGGCTGGTCAAACTCCTGTCCATAGGCGGCCAAAAAAGGACCCGCCATGTACAGTCCGTCCAACCAAACTTGGTGGGGGTATTTTTTCTTGTGCCAAAAACCGCCATCAGAAACCCTTGGGTGACTCTCCAGCTGCTTCATCAAAGTGTCCAGTGCCTTTCTGTATTTTTCTTCTCCGGTCACATCATAAAGAGGAATCAGTACCTTACCGGAATTGATGTTATCAATATTATAGGTTTCCAGCTTATAGGTTTTGATGGTGCCATCCTCCTCAATGATGTTTTCACCAAAGCCTTTGACAAAGTCAAAATACTTCTGCTCACCGGTGTATTCGTGCATGTCCAGCATGGCCTTGCAGACCAATCCTTCGTGATAACCCCAGTAAGGATCTCCAACGATCCAGTCTTCAAAACGCTTCATGTCCGAATCCGCCAAACGTACCGACCAGCTTTCCGTTTTTTCAACTGTTAAATCAGCATCTGCAGTTTGGTTTTCGGCTTTATTGCCCGCTCCTCCACAAGCCCCCAAGAGAAGCATTGCTGTTCCTAAAAGTCCTGAGCTTACTATCTTCATATTCTTTATCATAATTAAATTATTAGAGTACTTCTTAAGAACTTCCTTGCCCACACCCCTCTTTCCCCTGAAGGGGAGGTCAGCCCATCTTATTGGCATTCGTCCAAATCTAGCCCTCGTTTGTATTTCGGGCATTTTTTTGGCTAGATACAAGTCCTACTTAGACCTTCCAGGTTTCAAAAGCGTCATTCTGAGCTTGTCTGGAGCCAAACAGGGCTTGGCGTGGGGTTGAGAAAAGGAAGCCGTCGGAATCTCATAATAAGAAGATTGCCACACCCTTCCCCCCACACTTACCCAAACGCAAAAGGCTTCGCAATAGCCTGCCCCGATCACTTTCGGGGACGCTGGCGATCCTATTTCGCTGCTTATTAAATCGGCCTCAGGTAAAATCTAGAAGGTTTTCAATTCGTGTTAATCCGTGTAATTCGTGGACCCACCTTTTTTAAACCATCCCTACGAATCCTTGGACTCACCTCCCCGTAATGGTATAAATCTCTCCTACCTCGGTCTCCAAATCATATTCCTTATAATCCGGCAGTTCGACCTTATTCAATTTTGCCTTTTCAGAAACCAAGGCTTGCTTCACCTCGGGCAAGTCAAAGAAGTGGTTTTGATTTATTCCTTGGGCCGCTTCCAGGCCTTTACCTTTCAATCTATCCTCTGAGCGAAGCCTTAAGTTTCCTCCCAAATGGGATTTCACCACCAGCTTTTCCAATCGGTTGTCCTTCCAGCTCATTTCCACGATCTCAAAACCTCCACGGGCTCTCAGCCCTTTAATACTGCCCTTTTCCCATACGCTGGGCAAAGCCGGCAAAAGGTGGATGGCTCCCTCATGGCTTTGCATCAACATCTCGGCTATACCAGCTGCACAGCCAAAATTCCCGTCAATCTGAAAGGGCGGATGGGCATCAAACATATTCGCATAGGTGCCGCCTCCTTTGGTTTCCGGCGTCACCAAGCTCAACTGGTTTTGTAGCAACTTATAGGCATGGTCGCCATCCAGAAACCTCGCCCAGAGGTTCACTTTCCATCCCATGGACCAGCCTGTGGATGGATCCCCCCTGAACATCAGGGAAGTTTTGGCTGCATCAAACAGTTCAGGGGTCCTAAACGGAGAAACCTGATTGCTGGGGAACACCCCATATAAATGGGAAACATGACGGTGCTTGTCATCAGGATCATCCCAGTCATGCATCCATTCCTGCAACTGACCATGTTGCCCTACCTGCATAGGAGGCAACTTAGCCCTGGTTGCTTCCAAAGTATCCGCAAATTCCTGGTCTATGCCCAAGATTTCCGAAGATCGGATCAAGTTGGTAAAAAGGTCAAACAAGAGCTGGTTGTCCATGGTCACTCCGGCAGCAATGGTAGCTCCGTGAATATGACTGTTTTCCGGTGAACTGGAAGGAGAGACCACCAACCAATTGTGCTCAGGTTCCTCGATCAGAATATCAAGGAAAAACTCAGCTGCCCCTTTCATGATCGGGTAAGCTTCTTGGAGAAAGGCCTTATCCCCGCTGTACAGGTACCGCTCCCACAGGTGCTGACAAAGCCAGGCTCCTCCACCCAGCCACATCCCGGAAGCGGCATAATCGATTGGTCCCGTAATACGCCAGATATCGGTATTGTGATGAAGCACCCAACCACGGGCACCATACATCATCCTGGCCGTCTCTTGGCCCGTTTCACTGACTTCCCTGACCATCTGCAGAAAAGGCTCGTGCATTTCGCTCAGATTGGTCAGCTCTGCCGGCCAATAGTTCATCTCTGCATTGATGTTTACGGTATATTTACTTTCCCAGGAAGGGAAAAGCATATCATTCCAAATACCCTGCAAATTGGCCGGCTGCCCGCCCGGCTGGGAACAGGAAATCAACAAATACCTGCCAAACTGAAAATACAAAGCAGCCAATTGGGGGTCATTGGTTTCTGAAAACCTTTCAATCCTTACATCAGTGGTGTTATCTGCGGCATCCGAAGTGCCCAAATCCATAGCAACCCGGTCAAAGAACTTTTTATAGTAGGCCTCATGCCTAGCTTTGATGGTGGCAAAATCCTTTTGCAAGGCAGCATCCAGCAGTTCCTCCGCTTTCTTTTCATACTCCACCGAAAGGTCCTGATAGTTTTTGAAGTTGGTAGCAATGGAAATATACAGAATAACTTCATCCGCACCTTTAACGCTGATCAGGCCGTCCTTTGCTACGAGCTCGCCACCGTGGTTGACCGCTTTTACCCTACCCTGAAACTTCACGCCACCTTTTTGGTAATCATGCGTTCTGGAAACACCCGAAAGGGTCAATTGATCTTCCCTGACCCTGGCCACCGCATTATCATGGGGGCTGGTCATCTGCACATTGAAGGTGAGCTGCCCGGGCTGATCAGCAGAAAGCCTTACCATAATCACATTGTCTTCTAATGCTGTAAGCACCTCCCTGGTATAACGCACCCCATCGACCGTATAGGCCACAGAAGCCGTAGCATTTTCAATATTCAGGTCACGGTAATAATCACTATAGTCCTGATGTCCCGGAAATGAGATATACACATCTCCAAAAGTCTCATAAGGCATCCCGTCATTGGTCTGGGACATGATCTTCTGATTGGCCAATTCTTGTGCTGCCTTGTAATTTCCATCAAAAATAAGTCTTTGGACATATGGGATGGCATCTTTGGCCTTGTTGTGGGCATTGCTGTTCGGGGAACCTGCCCAAATGGTTTCTTCGTTGAGCTGAAGACGCTCCACAGCCGGAACCCCAAAAACCATCGCCCCAAGCCGGCCATTGCCCAAGGGCAATGCTTCGTTCCAGTTGGAGGCAGGCTCATCGTACCAAAGTTTCCACTCGGTATCCTGAGCCTGAAGCCCGTTTGCAAATATTAATAGAAAAAGAACTAAAAGCTTTGTCCAACGCATTGGTTATTGAATTTTTTAGTTATTGAGTTACTTAGCTAATCCGGATTTGAAATCCGGATTCCAAATAAATGGGGATTTATTATCCCCTTATCACGGATAATAAATCCGAAATATTAAAGTTCGGGATTGCAAATCCCGAACAGCTGTTTCTTTCAAGTCCACAGTTGACAGTCGACGGTCGACAGTGGACCATCAACAGAATATCCAAACTCTTTCTACGCCTTATTCCAAAAGCTGAAACAAAGCTTCCTTTCCCTTTATCGCATTCCCAGGCAACCTTTCTCCCTCATCCCCAAATACCTTAAGCGTATTTTCATCTTCTACAGTCACCCCGCTTTCATCCACTTTTCCATCTTCTCCCATCCACTTCTGGATATCCAGGCCCAAATGCTTGGCCATAAAAGGGTACATGGCCTGCCGTTTGGAATACTTATAGTCATGCCCCTCCTCCTGGAAATGCACATTTTCCAATTGGGTTTCTTGACCATAAAAACCATATGTCCTTTTGATAAAGGGATATTCGATATCAGGAACGGTGCTGCTCCAATCTCCACCATCTGAAATGATCAGCAAAGGCCTTGGAGCGGTCATCGCCGCTATTTCAGCATTGTTGGTGCCTCCTCCACACAAATGGATAGGTTTGCCACTCTCACAAGGGCATCCGCCTGAAAAATGCGAGGATACCATCACCGTCGGCACGGATACTTTGATCCGATCATCGATGGCGGTCAGCAACATCGTTTGGGAACCACCGCCTGAGCCACCCGTAATACCAACCTGCTCTGGGGCGGTCTCTTTTAAGGAGCTCAAATAATCGATCCACTGGATCCCGTTCCAAGTTTGTAGGCTATGGGCAAGGCTAAGCCTGTGATCCGTGGACTCAAACTGCAATAAGGATTCTCCCCAGGCAAAGAGATCATAACCCACCACCACGGCCCCCATTCTTGCCAAGGTGGCCGCCCTGATTTGCTGGCTTTCCCGGTACCTTCCCTGGCCAAAATGGCCGTTGGGCATGATGATCACAGGATGGTCCTTCTTCAAAGGTCTGGGCCTGTAAACGGATCCCGTGGTAAACACTCCAGGCAGGACTTCCAGGGCCACATTCTCCACCGAATAGCCCTTGTAATTTCTTCTTTTGGTAATAATGGGTCTGGAGTCAGGTTTAGCGGGAAGTTCATTTAATCCCAATGCATCAAGCATACATTGTTTTAGCTCAGTCTTCCGGATCTCCCATTCATCTTTGTTTCCATAAAGCGTTTTGAAGTAATCTAGCTGCTCAGCTCCGCTTGAGCTGGATTTTTTATGGTATTGGAAAGGTTTGATGGAATAGCTACCGTCTTCGTTTTTGTAATAGGTAAGGTCAAACGGCGCCAGTAAGGCTGTTAGGGAATTCTCCAAATTGCCCTGCCGGATTCTCCAAAAAGCGTAATCCAGTTCCTTTCCGCTGACCAAGTCCTCATTATATTGAAGCTTGACCTGAAAAATCTCCTCAATCCTGTCCAAGGTAGCGGAAAGTGATTCCCGATAGGCACTATCTGAGTCCTGGGCAAAGCTGCCTCCAATAAGGCCAGCTGATAGGATAACGGCCAGTAAACAACTAAAAATAAATGATCTGTTTGGGGTCCAAAGTCCACAGTCGACTGTCGACAGTCGACTGTTAACTGCTACCCCCGAAAGAGAACAAGTCCTCTCCTCCATTACAGCACAGGTTTTTGAATTTCAAAGTATTTATATACCGCTTCAGGCCAAGGGTAACTTCCTGGCTTGATGGTCAAAACCAAGTCCCGGTTGACCGCTTTGAGCCTTACCACACCAGGGCTCAATTCCTGCATAGGAATCAATGCCCCAAGTGCAAGTTCATCAATGACCGCACAGGTAGTGGCCCCGCCTTCCAGCAACAATTCTCTTACGGGAACTTCCTCGATTACCTGGGAAACTGCCCTTGCAGTTCTCTTCTTCAGGACAGCCGGGTAATTCTCAAAGTTCACCTTCTTTTTGCCGTAGGCCATAATGACCCTTTCTCCGTCCAACAGGCCTTGGCTGACATCAGCTACCCAGTCGCTCATCCCTGCTGGATTCTCCTCCTGCTGCATCACCTCCTCTGGCATTTCACTCAGATGAACGCCTTTTTCCACTGCTTTGGTGACAAAGTCTTTACTGTTCTGGTGACTGCTCCCTGCAATCATCAGGCTGTTGCCATCAAATGAAAGCGGGTCAGGTTCCTGTCCGAGCATCCACTCCGGAAAATTCCTCTTCAGGCACATCTCAAAGAACGCCGCACTTCCTGCAGGAAGGACCGTACTGTCCATCAAACTTGCCCAAGCATATAAATCGAGCATGGTTTCCGAATCCGGAATATTGAAACCTGGCTTCAGGTCCTCTTCTTCCGAAAACTTCCCGTACAATACCGGCAGTTCATTTTCCCTCAACAGGTCCTTTACATTGGCAGATAAGGCCGGAAAAGTCGGATCGTCCTTGAAACTGGTTTCGTTCAGGGGCCTTCCCTTCACATAGTAATTCCCCTCACTGATACTTCTTCCCGTATAGGGGTTGGCAGGAGCCAACAACATCTTTTCTTTATGGAGCTTTTTGGCCAACACCTTCAGTTCGGCCGCCACATGGCCCCTCATGACAGAGTCAGACTTCTTGAAAATCCATGTAATACCCATTTCCAACAGCTCGGCAGCAATCCTTTCGGTTTCCTGTACAGCCTCTGCCTCGGACATCGAACGGGTATCCGTAGCGATCACCATTACATCAGCTCCGCTGGCAGGCTTGGCATCCAGAGAGAAAGAAACAGGAATCCCCCATCTTAAACATACTCCGGCAATCTCTGCTGCCCCTGTAATATCATCGGCTATAACTGCTATCATGTTTTCTTCTGTTTTGGGCCATTGGTATGGCGTAGTCAATTGCTAAATTTAACGCATCCTCAGAGGCTATGCCCTGCCCGGCAATTTCAAAGGCAGTTCCATGATCCACCGAAGTGCGGATGATCGGCAAGCCCAAAGTGATATTTACCCCTTTGACACTTTCCATTGTTTTGGTTTCATTGTTCCACTTGAAGCCGACCATCTTAAAAGGAATGTGCCCTTGGTCATGGTACATGGCCACACAGCCATCGTAATATCCTTGTACCGCCTTGGCAAAAAGAGTATCCGGCGGCACCGGCCCCTCCGTAACAAAGCCCTGGGCCTTGGCCTCCTCTACTGCTGGCAGAATTTCCTGATCGTCCTCAGTTCCGAACAATCCGCCATCACCGGCATGGGGATTCAATCCTGCCACACCAATCCTGGGAGCTTCTATTCCAAACTGCACACAGGCATCATGTAACAAACGGATGACATCCAGCACCCGGTCCTTTTTGACCAGGTCACAGGCCTGTCTTAACGGCACATGGGTCGTCACATGGATCACCCTCAGGTTTTGCTCTACCAATAGCATCGCAAATTTTTCGGTGCCGGTAAATTCGGCGTATATTTCTGTATGGCCGGCATAATGGTGCCCGGCCAGATTGATTGATTCTTTGTTGATTGGAGCTGTGACCGTAGCATCCACTTCCTCTGCCAAAGCCAGTTCTATGGTCTTCTTTACTGCTTCAAAAGCTGCATTCCCGGCCATGGCACTTACCTTGCCCATTTTCAGCTGATCCTGATCCACATTGTCAAGGTCAAAAACATCTATCGCTCCAGGATCAAAATTCGCATCACCGACGGTTTGGATAGCATTTACCTTAAGATCCACCCCAAGCCTCTCTGCCATTAGCGCTATGGTTTGGGCATCACCCACCACCAAAGGCTTACAGTTTTCATGAATTCCCCCGTGGAGAAAGCTTTTAACAATGATCTCAGGCCCTATGCCGGCCGGATCACCCATGGTAATGGCTATTATCGGTCTTTCCATATTCTTTTTTTTTAGACTTTAGACATGAGATGAAAGGTTCAAGACCGGACATTTCCCTGCCTTACGCTAACCGTCATTGCGAATGTTTGGACATTGAGCCTGTCGAAATGCTCAAATATGAAGCAATCTCATCTTTGAAGGAAAAGACTGCCACACCTTCCTTTGACGAGCCTGCCTTTGACCAGACAGCTTCGCTGTGACGTTAAATGCTTATAATCTCTTTCTCATCCCACTTCTAAAACAAATTATAATATATTCGCTCTGCATCCTCATAAGTTAGCTCTTTGGGATTATTTTTCAATAATCTGGTCACTTTCATCGCTAACCCTGTCAATTCCGTCACATCTTCTTTCTGCACCCCCAAAGCAGTCAGGTTTTGAGGAATATCACAAAGCCTCACTAATTCTTTTACTTTTTCCACCCCATTTCTGGCCGTTTCCTCCAAGGTCTTACCTTCCTGTGCTCCCAAGGCCAAAGCTATCTGTACATGCTTTTGAATATTTGCAGGCATGTTATAAGCCATTACCTCCGGCAATAAAACAGCATTGGCCAAACCATGGGGCACATGGTATTTTCCTCCAAGAGGATAGGACAGTGCATGAACAGCCGCCGTATTCACCGGCCCCAGGCACAAGCCCCCGTACATACTGCCCAAAGCCACCGCAGAACGGGCTTCCAGGTCGTCCCCGGCCTCAAAGGCCCGCTGCAGGTTTTGCCCGATCAGGGCAATCCCCCTAAGGGCATAGTCATCCACCAAAGGATGGCTAAACTTATTGGTAAAGGCCTCAATACAATGAGACAAGGCATCTATTCCCGTCTCAGCGGTGATTTTCGGAGGCAGTCCCACCGTCAGCACCGGATCGATATAAGTAGCATCGGGCACCAGATAAGGACTGATGATCCCTTTCTTCTCCAATGTTTCTTCATCTAAGAGAATGGCATTTGGAGAAACTTCACTGCCTGTACCCGAGGTCGTTGGGATGCACACCATATGCGTGCCCCGGCCTTTTAACAAATTTATACCAACAAATTCAGATAACTGCCCAGTACTGTCCTGCATGGCCGCCAAAATTTTGGCCAGGTCCAAAACACTTCCCCCACCAATCCCTACAATACTCTCCGGGGCGAATTCTTTGACCCCTTCCAAATACTCCTCATATAGGCCAAAAGTAGGTTCTCCGGCTTCGTAGACGACCAGTTCCACTTCCATTCCACTGTTTCTCATTTGTTGCAGGCCTTCCTTAAGCGCCCCCACCAATGGTTCGGCGATCAATATCCAAACCTTTTTTCTTCCTGCTGCTATCGCATCCTCCACAAACTGGGACAACGCTCCGGTCCCAAACACCAATTTTTGTGGCTGTAATAAACTTATTGCCCTCATGAAAGTTGACTGATTTTTTCCTTATTATTCTTCTCTTTGAAATAGCCGTAAATGGTCAGGCTTCCATCAGCCTTGGGCCGATCAAAGAACAGGCTGGCCACATAACCCACCACCAAAACAATCAAATGACTATATACCCCCAGCATGTACTTATGATGGGTAAAATTGTATTTCCCTAAATCCAGCAGTAGTCCCGACTCCCCTCCAAAACTCATCGGCGTAGAGGTCAGCAAGGCATAGGCGGTAAACAGGATACAGGCAATAATCCCGATATAAAGCCCCTCCTTGTTGGCTCTTCTGCTGAACAGGCCAAGCAGGAAAATCCCCACTATCCCTGCCGAGAAAATGGCATAAAGCCCAAATACCGCTCCGAGCACCCCTTGACCTTGCCACAACACATACAACACGGCCACAAAGGCGGCCGCCAAACCGGACACCAACACCAAGATTCTGCCCACTTTCAATTTCTGTTGGGTGGTACACTTGGGGTTAAATCGCTTGTAGTAATCTTCCACGCCTACCGCTGCCAGACAGTTCATATCCGAATCCAGGCTGGAAATAGCTGCTGCCGCTAAAGCCGAAAGCACCAAGCCCGTCACTCCAGGAGGCAATTCGGTCATAATAAAATAAGGGAAAACCGCATCCACACTGGTACCTTCTGGTAATGCTGAGCCTGAAATCTGATAAAAGACAAACAGCAAGGAGCCGATAAGCATAAACAAGGTCCACACAGGAACACTTAAGAACACGCCCAGATAAGCTGCCTTTTTCGCCTCATGATCATTTCTGGCAGTCAGGTACCTTTGTACAATGGTCTGGTCCGTGCCGTATTTCTGGACGGCATAAAACATCCCATTCACCACCATAACGACAAAGGTCAATTGGGTAAAATCGATATCATAAGGGCCAAAACCTATTTTCTTCATGTTGATGGCCTCTTCCAAGACCCGCTGTGCCCCTCCTTCCGGCACCCATAGCAAGAGACCCAAGCAGAAAATCCCGCCTCCGATAAGTAAAAATCCTTGGATAACGTCCATCCAGATAACTGCCTCTATCCCTCCCAGAAGAGTCAATACGATTATTACAAAAGTAAGCACCCCGATAATGGCAAAGATATTGACATCCATCATACTGCTCAGCGCGAGGCTTACCAGGTACAATACCGTCCCCATCTTCGAAAAGTGTGTCAGCACAAAAGCCAATGAACTGTACAGTCTGGCCAAAAAGCCAAAGCGCTTTTCGAAATACTCGTAAGTACTCAGTCCGATCACCTTTCTGAACAATGGCACAATCACCCAGATCATGCAGACCAGGACAAGAGGCACCATCAAGCCCTGAACCAGTAAAATCCAGTTGGACTTATAGGCCGCACTGGGATAAGCCAAAAAGGTCACACTGCTGATCAGTGTCGCAAAAATGGACATCCCAATAGCCCATGAAGGAATCCCTCCCCCTCCGGCGAAGTAATCCTCACTGCTTTTTTGTCGTTTTGAGAAATAGATCCCCATATATACCGTTCCCAAAATCGAGATAACGATCAATAGGTAATCTATCCAATGCAATCCTGTCTCCATGCGGTTATTGGGTTATTGGTTACTTAGTTATTGACTTCTTATTTATTATCCTTTCTCACTTCGAAGCTGTTCCGGATTTGCAATCCTACTTATTTCACTTTCGCCATCAGCTCTTGCCAGTGGTCCAGCACCTTTTCCTGCTCACCATTGCTCAGTTTTGTCAGCGGTGGCTTCATATAAGGTTGGCACCAGCCTTTTTGCTGCATCATCAGCTTCAGGGCTGCCAGCGATGCTCCCAAACTTCTGCCTCCTTGGTAGATTTTGGCGACCTCATCCGTCAGCTCTTGGTAATGCAGGGCCTTTTCATCATCCCCCTCCAATGCCGCAGAATACAGTTCTTTGTACATCTCAGGTACAATATTGCCTGTACTTGGGACAATACCATCCGCCCCTGTCCTGAGACTGTTGGCAGATTGTGCTCCCCAACCACAGAAAAAGGAAAAATCTTCCCTTTCCCGGTACTGGTCAATGGCCGAATGCATCCTGGAAATATCCCTTTCCGAATCCTTCAATCCCCAAATATGCGGATGGTGACTCATCTCCTCCACCACCGCAAGCGGAATGGACATCTGCGTGGTGGCCTTGATATTGTACATCATCAGCGGGCCTTGCAGATGCTCCGCCAACTGTTCAAAATGTACTTTCATCTGCTCATCTGAAAGGACATAGTAAGCAGGCAAAGTAGCCACAATCACATCCACCCCTAAATCCAGGTACTGTT
Source organism: Echinicola sediminis (assembly GCF_054777495.1). Taxonomy (NCBI): domain Bacteria; kingdom Pseudomonadati; phylum Bacteroidota; class Cytophagia; order Cytophagales; family Cyclobacteriaceae; genus Echinicola; species Echinicola sediminis. The sequence goes on from NZ_BAAHAP010000020.1 coordinate 21,142, forward strand.
TTCCCCTGCTGTGCTGCTCTGCCACCAAATTGCTGACCACCCCGGCGTAAACCTGTTGGCCCGCTGATTTGGCAGCCATGGTTGCCTTGATCATGTCCACACTTTCCTTCTCCGAAAAGGAAGCAGATTCCCCCGTAGTCCCCAGGACCAATGGGGATATGTTGTTTGCAGCAAACTGCTCCATGATTTTCCCAACAGCATCGGTATCAATCTCCCCCTTTGCAGTCAGCGGGGTCACCATGGGCACTACTACTCCTTGATATTTCTTTTTCATATTTTCTGTAAGACTTTAGACTTTAGATGTTAGACACTAGACTTGAAATTCGTCTTTGTAAATAGTTGGACATTGAGCCTGTCGAAATGGCAAACCATCTTATGTCGACACCAACAAACACAACTCACTTTACACCATACTCAATACTAGATACTCAATACTAGATACTAGCGTCTAACATCTATTTCATATTCACCCGATCCCAACAAATAGGAGGGATGGTTTTCATTTTCTACTTTGCTGACTCCTGCTGCATTGCCTGTCTTTTCTCCATTGATGCGTATTTCTGCGGATTTACCAGCTGGGATCACCAAAGTAGCGCTTGTATTGGCCGGCACCTTATAATGTAGTGCTAGTTGTTCTCCTTCCTTTTCCCATTCGGAGACAATAGTCCCATAGATGCTTTCATAACTGGCTTTTACGAAAGTCATGTCCCCTACCACCTGGGGCTTCAGATAGAAATGCTTGAAGCCGGGATTTTCCCGGTCCGGCTGTATTCCCGCCAGATCAGCATAAAACCATTCTTCGATCTGTCCCATCATAAAATGGTTCCAGCTGTTCCCTTTTCTCGGATCCCATTGTTCGGTCAAAGTGGTCAGTCCAAACTTGATCTGAAACCCATAGCCGGGGGTATCATAATGGTTTTGCATTTTGTACATCAGTTCATTCAGCCCATTTTTTGCCAAGGTCTGGTACAGGTATCGGTTGCCTACATCTCCTGTGGTCAACCGATATCCTTGATCTTTGATGTCTTTGACAAGATTATCCAAAACGGCCTGCTTTTGATCCTCTTCCACCATATCCAAAAACAGTGGAACCGCATTGGAGAACTGGCTACCTGTGCCGTACTGGCTGGTTTCAGGATCAAAGAAAGCGGCATTAAAGGCTTCTTTTACGGCCTTTTCCAACCTTTCGTATTTTCTATAGTCTTCCCCTTGCTGAAGCATTAGGGCTGCCTTCTTGATCAGCTGAATACCGAAATAGTAGTGCGAAGTCGCGGAAAGGGCAATGGGGCTATTCTTGGAATATCCCGCTGCATGCTCCCCGTAATCGTACCAATCCCCCAATCCATGGGAAAGGATATGATCCTCAGCGGTACTGCCCAAATAGGCAATAAACTTCTTCATGGTCGGGTAATACTCCCGTATCAGGCTACTGTCTCCATAATAGTCATAATACATCCAGGGCAACACCACACTGGCCACACCCCATTCAGGTGAATCGGTAAAATCCCCACCAAATACCACATATTCGGGAGCGATGTTCGGCACCATGCCATTTTCCCGCTGGGCATCGGCCATATCCTGCATGACTTTCGGAACCAGGGTCCCCAGATCATAGTTGAAAAACAGTCCCGGTCCGTTCAGGTGTGTCTCTTCCAGCCAGCCCAGTTTCTCCCGGTGGGGGCAATCGGTAAACACACTCTGCATATTGCTCTTGATGGCATTATTGATCAGCCAATGGGTCTTGTTGAAAATCTCGTTGGAGCTTTCAAAAGTCCCCACTTCCTGGGCATCGTTATAGATAAAATTGGATTTGATTTCCGTGATCGTCGGCCAGTCTTCATGGACTTCCTGCCCGGGTAAATTGGCCTTTTCCACCTGAATGTACTGGTAACCGTAAAAGCTGAACCTTGGCTGCCAAGCTTCTTCCCCTTCTCCCTTAAGCGTGTATTCGTAGTAATGAGGCCCGCCTGTTCTACCTTGGCCCACCAGGCCGCTATCTTTGATGTGCTCCCCTACAATCAACCTTACTTTCTGTCCTTTTTTGCCTTTGACTTTGATGGATGGAAAGCCCGCAAGGTTCTGTCCCATATCCATGACAAAAACACTTTCTTCGGGTTGGGTGATTTCTTTGACCTCGTACTGTTGCTGGATTTTTACAGGACTGGCCAACTGGGCCTGCAGCTTTCCTTTAGGGGCTTCCTGAATGACCACTTCTTGCCAGCTTTGCTCATCAAAACCGGGCTTATTCCAACCTGCTTGTTCCAAATTGGCATCATAATCCTCCCCCCCAAAGATACAATTAAAGGTAATCGGGCTTGGTGCCCACTTCCAGCTCTGGTCAGAATTGATTTCTACCGTGCTTCCATCGGTGTAATCTACCTTAAGGTTCAGAAATAGCGTGGGAGGACCAAAGCTGATCAAAAACTTGGTGTAGCGCTCACCGCTGACATTGTACATCCCATTCCCCAGCAAAACCCCCAGGACATTTTTTCCCTGCTTCAACTGATCCGTCACATCATAGGAATTGTAATAGACCGTTTTGTCATAATCCGTCCATAAAGGGGCAAACTCACTGTTGCCTATTTTTTCTCCGTTGAGGCTCAATTCGTAATGTCCCAAACCGCTGATATGGACCCTTGCTTTTTTAATTGCTTTTGGAGCTTCAAACTCCTTTCGCAATTGGATGCTACGCTTGGCCAAGGGATCCACATGGCTCCACTTTTCCTTATTTTCCTCCCTTCTCATATCGGGAGCATGGTAATTCCTTCCTTCGGGTAGTCCACTATCCTCCTTGGTGATGGCACCTATCCAGTTGGCTTTTTGGGCCAGATTATCCGGTGCCCTTTCAAAGTGGGCCAGTTCACTCCAAGAAGAAGCTTGATCATCCTGGTTCCAGACCTGTACTCTCCAAAAATAACGGACGCCACCGATCAATGGGGCGCCTTTGTAAGTAATCCACTGGCTTTGCTCACTGGCGATTTTACCGCTGTCCCATACCAATGAGGATTCATCGGCTTCCGGGGAACTGTAAACCATGACCTGATAGGCCGACTGCTTGGCTCCATAACCCTCAGCTTCCATCTTCCAGCCAAACCTGGGTGCCGACTTTTCAATCCCTAAGGGATTTCTCGCCATTTCCGTGGTAGTCTCCACCACAAGAAGTCCGGTGCTATTTTGGCGTGAACCACAACCAAATAACATCAGAAAAGCTGTCAGGAAAAGAATCGGTATCCTCTTGAAAATTAACATCTTAGTATGTATTGCGCTTGTTATCACTTTCTGTTTTTTGCTTTTTTCAACGTTGATTGTCTCCTCAGCCCCTCATAGCTGTCAATATGCTGTTACTTGAAGCGGAATATTAGCCACAGATGAATATAGATTAACACAGATGTGGTTATTTTTTCCTTCAAATCTGTGTTCATCCTTTTTTTAATTGGATTTTCGATCCAATCATTTACTTCATATATCGTAATTTCTTGGATCATTCTTCATTCGACATTGGATATTCATCATTCAGTATTCCATTTGACGCGCTGTCAGCCACTTCGTACTTCAAACCTCGTACTTCCCACTTCGTACCACTCACTTCATCCTCCCCCTAATATGTCACCAAGGATTTCAGGTAATAAACCGCTTCCTGCACTTCCTCTCCCGCATTCTCTAGGTCATAGTCTTGGTCAGTGGGAGTTTCCGCTGTAGGAAAATACCGCTGGGTACCCGTCCTGAACACCACCCTTTCCATGGCGTCCAAAGGCGCAAAGAACAGCTTTGGTCCTTTTTTCTCCCCGTTTACCCAAATCTGATAAAAGCGTGTCTCCGCATTCAACTCCAGTTTCACCTGATAGCTTTCTCCTGCTTTATATTCCGTTAGGGTATTCATCCGGTAACCTGCCCGGGTTTTGAACATGCCATCCTCATCAAATATCAACTCCACCCCTGGACGGCCTTTGCTGTCCTGGATCTGGATCTGCAGTTTGCCATGGCCATCCTGTTGCGGGATCACCGTAAACTCCACACTCATCTGCTTGCTGGAAGGAACGATCCTTTGGGCTTTGGCATAATCAAATGGGTCTTTGTCGTGAAGTGCCAAATACTTGCTGCCACCTTGTTCTTCTATTTGTGCCTTTGCCCATAGTGGGCTGTAGGTATTCCATAGTGCCAGCTCTCTGCCATCCGGCAGTTCATCAAAAACTTCGTTGGCATGGCCAGATGCTTCTGCTGTTACCGGGGTAGGAACAGCAGCCACCCAAATATCTTCTTTGTTTACACTATAGCTCAGCCACATTTTTCCATCCGGAGGAGTACCATTGCCCTCCAAAATCCCCCTTACATATTGGGGACCATAAGACTTGTAATTTCCCCCATAGCGCATGGAGGTAATTTCCCCATGGACAAGAAGCAAATCGGTATAATTCAGCCCGTCCTTACTGGTGGACACGGCCAATGGCCAACGGAATTCTGAAGGATTATACACCGTGGCATAAGCTCCATCAGCAGTACGCTGCCCCCAGATTTTGGCATTTCCGTTCACCACACCCGGTGCCCGGAGTGGATTGTATTCCCAGGTTTCTCCCTCATCCTTGCTGATACTGGTCAGGGCATGCTTCCAAAGCCCCACCACCCGGCCATCAGGAAGATGATAATAGCTAAAAGCTTTGTATTGCTCCTTCAAGGGAATCAAAGGATCATCACGGTCCGCTTCCTCCACCCACTGCTGCATCATCAGCGGTTTGCCCAGCAACTCATCACAGGCCTTCACGAAGGCCTTATCCTTGCTCTTTTTATAAAATGGATAGGAAGTGTTTTTTTCATTCCAGCCATGGTTATAACGGATAAAATGGATCGGGCCATAGCTGCCATCTTCCTTGATTTCCCTCACCACTCTTCCTACTCCATTCCCATCATTAGGGCCGTCTTTTGCATCCAGTGAAATGCCATAGTAAGCCAGTACCAGGAATTTTCCGTTATCCGCCACATAGAAACCCATTCGCTGGTGCATCACGGCATCCAAATCCTTGGCTACACCCTCATGGTCTTCTTTAGTAGTCCCATCGGGAATCCGATAGGGAGGAAAAATCACCTCCGGCTGGGTCCATTCGTAGCCATCGGAAGAGATCTGGATAAGGGACTGGCTCGGTGCAATATGCTCACCAACCGGATCACTCAGGTACTCCAGGTAGAACTTCCCTTTCCAATAGGCAATCATCGGGGCATGGTTATAGGTCCAACCGAAACCATCACCCTTTTCGGGATATTCCCTGTTGGCTCGCATGGTCTGCACCGTGTGTACTCCTATCGCCGGTTTCAGCTGCCCATGGTGATAATCCACCCTGGACAGGGTCTTGCCGCTGTAATGGAGGGTGTCCTGGGCAGAAAGCTGAGGGGAACTGAAAAACATTGCACAAAAAAGGAAGGCAAACAAAGCCCCTCGACCGGCAAAATTCACCAAGGTTTTTGGTAATGCTTTATTCTGAGGACTTTTTTTAATTTGGGGATGGCAAATCCCCTTTATCCCAAATTCCTGATTGCAAATCAGGAACAGCTTTCGTTGCTTCGACGTTCCCCCAATCATTGAAAGAAACGTCACTGCGAGCCACTGCAGAGGAGTGGCAGTCTCTTCCTTATTTAAACGAGATTGCTTCGTCGTCCCTCCGCGCAATGACGTCAAAGAATCGTATCCACTCTTTGCGCTTTGTTCATGGCTCTTTAATCTATATAAAATCTTCATCTGCTATTTTGTTTTCGCTGCTTCCTTTAACTCTTCCAGGATCTCTGCCGAAATGGTGCTGATCGTACCGTGCTTATGGCCTTCCGGCAAACTGATCTGATCAGCAATATTGGTAAAGGTTTTAAAATCCTGAGTACTGACCGCCTCATAGGTTTTGGCTCCATAGCTGTCGTAATAAATCAACCAATTGTTATCTGGCTTGACCACCGTAGGCCCCTCGGTAAGGAAATCCGAAAAGGGTTCGGATATATTTTCCCAAGGCCCCAATGGAGATTTACCAAATGCCACTTCTATGTTCCTGTTTGGTCGGGTATTGTCCTTCAGCACCAGCACATAATCTTCCTTGGACCTTTTTACAATCACCGCATCAATCACGCTAAAACCAGGCTCCAAAAAAAGTTCGGTTGGGGTGAAATCTACAAAATCCTTGGTGGTGGTATAATACATCCGGTGGTTGTTCTGCTCCTCCTCCTGCCCTTTCTCATAGCGGAAAGGGATGGTCGAGGCCCATATGATGATGTAGAGTCCCTCTTCATCATCGTAAAAGATTTCAGGAGCCCAGACATTGACCACCTCCGGTTCATGCGCCATGACCGGAACAAACTTTTGCTCTGACCAGTGAATAAAGTCCTTCGTGCTGGCATAGCCGAAGCCATTGCCGCCTTTCCAATCTGTGGTCCAGACCATGTGGTAAGTACCGTCTGGGCCTTTTACCACGGAGGGATCACGCATGATCTTGCTTTTACCGGCCTCAGGGGGCAAATAGGAACCTCCGAGGTCTTGCCAATGGTAGCCGTCCTCGCTATAGGCCAAGTAAAGCCCTTCATCGGCAGGTTCTCTAAATGAGGTAAAAATATAATACTCCTTTTCAGGCTGGCAGCCAAGCAGCATAAGGCCTGAAAAAAGGATAACTAAACTCAAAAAACGCTTGCTAAATCTTCTATTCATAGGTTATTTTCTTCTAAGTCTGCCATTGACTGGAATCGTCACTGCGAGGAGGTACGACGCGGCAGTCTCGCTTCCATGAAAGGAGATTGCTTCACTGCGTTCGCAATGACGAAGAGAAATTACAACTGTCATTTTATTCCTTTACTTTTGGAAGATTTCAATTTCTCGAAGTGCCTGTCCCGACAACTGTACGGGGACGGTAATAAAACCAACCTGGGCTTATCAACCCCTCCAAGGATCAATACCCTCACTCCATCTCTATTGCACCTTCGTTTACTTCTTCTCCTTTTACCACTGGTTTTTTGACATTGCCCCACTGGTTGTTCTGGATAAATATTTTCTCTGACTTTTCCCCTAGGACATCAATAAAACTTGGGGTTTCCACCATCGGAAAGTTATTGCTCACCATGGCATTGTTGACATTTTTGAACTCCACCACCGGCCGGGCTGCATGTGGTTTCCTGCTCTTGACATTATCCAGGATCAACCCCTGCACTTCCTCCACTTTCAAAGAAGGCCCCCGTTCAGTGCTGATCTCCACATCATGCAATTCCACATTGGTGGCGGTATGAATGGAAAGTCCTTCCTTGGCTTCCATATTGATATTGGAAAAACTGATACGGTCTATGGGCATCTCGGGAATTCCCAAGACTTTCCCTGCCGCATTGACATTCGAACCGGTCACATTGGAAATGTGGATATTTCGGAAAACCGGTGTTTTTTCCGTCACCGGCCCCTCTTTGGTATTCTTATCGTAGAACAAGTTCATCACGATTGCCTCCAGCTTGATGTCCTTCATGACCACATTGTCCACTCGGATTTCTTCGACCACACCTCCGCGGCCTCTGGCGGCTTTGAGGCGGATGCCTCTGTCCGTCCCGTCAAAGACACAATTGGATATGGTGATCTTTCTAATGCTGCCCGATACCTCGCTGCCTATCACTACCCCCCCGTGTCCACTGAGCATGGTACAGTTGGTGATGGTCACATTTTCTGTTGGCGTATCCCACTTTCTGCCATCGATGTCCCTACCCGATTTGATCGTAATGCAGTCATCACCGACACTGATGTGGCAGTCAGAAATATGCACATTTTTGCAGCTGGTAGGATTGATGCCGTCAGTATTGGGTGAAGGCGGGTTTTCGATGGTCACACCGGTAATGGTTACGTTATCGCAAAAAGCCGGGTTGACTGTCCAAAAGGGCGAATTGACAATGGTCACTCCTTCAATCCGGACATTCTTGCACCTAAATGGTTGTATCAAAGGCGGTCTGAAAAACTTCAATCCCATAGTTTTTTGATAATAACCCTCGGTTTCCAAACCTTGATTGGCTTCTGTCCACATCTTCTGGTATTTGGTTTCCTCGAGCGTCTCAGGGTCTGCCTCGTGGATACGGTACATTTCCATCCACCAGTCGTAGCCTTGCCCGTCGATCTTGCCCCTCCCGGTAATGGCAATGTTCTCTGCCTCATAGGCATAGATCAAGGGAGAGAAATTCTGCATTACACTGCCTTCCCAGCGCATCTGCACAAAAGGAAGGTAATGGTCAAAATTGGTAGAGAAGCGCAGCACTGCCCCTGCATCCAAATGCAAGGTAATATTGCTTTTCAGTTTGATGGCCCCTGTGAGGTAATCCCCGGCAGGAAAATAGATAGTGCCACCCCCTGCTTCAGCGGCCTTTTCAATGGCTCCCTGAATGGCATCGGTGCACAATTGCCCCTCATTGTTGCCCCCCACTTCCAGGATGTTGGTCCAACCGGGAGAGTTCACAGCGTAAGCTGCTTGGCAAACAATAAAACTCAGAATAAATAATATCGAATAGTACTTTTTCATAGATTATTTTGGCAAGAAAATTAGTAATGGTCTTCGTCATTGCGATCCGCCCAGCGGAGAAGCAATCTCGCATCCTAATAAATAAGACTGCCGCGTCCTTCCTAAGGGTCGTCCTCGCAGTGACGTTTACATTCTCTACTTGTAATTTAGCACCAAAACCCAGTCGTTACCATCCTGCACCTTCCCGTCCGGCTTGAACTCCTGAACACCATTGGCCTCCAATTCACCTATTTCGGTCATCTCTCCATTTCGTGGGTTAAACCAGCTGGCAGTAAACCTTTCTCCTTCTATCACTTCGGTATTTACCTGAATAGACCTCCCTGTATAGGTATAGATCAGGCCATAGGTGCTCCCCCTGGTAGCGGCCAGATACTCGTGCTTCTCTCCCTGATTGGCGATCAACGACTGATCCGGCACCCGCTCCATATAAGGAAATTTCAAAATCAACTCTTTCAAGTACTGCATTTGCCCGGCACCCGGATCATTCAGCGCATCTGTCCACAATTTGGTATTGCCATAGGCCCCTACTTCACCATCCTCCGGTCTATGCATCTGCATCACCGCACTATGTCCGTAAGTATGCCCGGCAGCCCCACTAAATACCGCCCAATATGCATATCGCCTGGCATCTTCAGCATGCCAAAAACCTTCCTTCGGATCATGCAGGCCTTGGGGTATCCCTTCATAAGAAGGTTCACCATCAATGGTCGGCATCGCCCGTTCCAGCTGGTAATCTGCCTGCACATACTTCCAGTTGTCCTCACCATAAGCCCGCTCGGTATCGTCCTGATCGTACCTTCTGTGCCCGGACTGGAACATATGAAAGTCCATCCAAGGCTCATTGGCAAACCAATCAGAGGACTGCATCCTTCCGCGCGGATGGAAAGTAATCAGGTGGTACGGATCCCCTTTGTCCAAGGCATTTCCCAAAGCATTCCACACATCGGTATATTCATTTCCAAAGGTATCTCCGCCATTAAGCCAAATGACGTTGGGATGGTCTTTATAACGAAGCGTCAAAAATTCCCCATAGGATTGGGCTTCTTCTACTGTCACTCCATCATCATTGACATTGCTTCCCCAAACCGGCACCATGGCCATGTAAAGTCCCTTTTCTTCTGCAGTTCTCACCACAAAGTCTATATGGTCCCAAAAATCATAGGCAGTGGAATCAGCAAATTCACTACCGACAGTTGTCAAAGGATTTGCCACATTCTTATTGACCAAGGCACTGTCCCCATAGGCATTGACCGCCTCAAGGGTGTGCAGGGTCATGACCTGGATTACATTATAGCCTTTTTGCTTGCGGTCTTCCAGGTATTTTTCTGCCTCCTCCCGCTTTAACTTATTGAACAACAACCAGCCGGTATCCCCCAACCAGAAAAACGGTTTCCCATCTTCTGTTTCGAAATAGCGTTTATTGTCGGCCACCTTTAACAAGGGCAGCCCCTCGGGGACCTCCACAGGGGCTACTGCCGTCTGTTCATTTTTTTTGTTGCCTTGACAGGCCAAAAGACCTCCAAGGGTGAGGGCTGCAATGCCCAGTGTTATGTTGAGTTTCATATGTGTATGTAGTTATTCGTTATTTAGTTACTAGGTTATTTAGTTATTAGGTTATTGGGGATTACAAATCCCCTTTATTTTGGTTCAGGATTGCAAATCCTGAACAGCAGGGTATTCATGGCATGACTTTGAGTCATGCCATGAATCTCTATTTCAAACTGATTTCATGTCTTGTGTCTAATATCTTTCCCCTCTACTTCAGCCAGGCCCACCTTTCAGCCCAATCTAGCAAGACTTCCGTTCTCCACTTCAATACCGTCTTGGCCCCTTGCCAGTTAGCATCAAACAGATCAGGATCCGAGCGGTCCGAATACCAGTTGGCCCCAAGTTTATAATTGGTTGGCCGGTCAATTCCTGGCCAGACATTATCCACCACAAAGCTCCCGCTTTGCTCAGGGAAGCCGGGAATATCAGAAGTCACCTTATAGCTCAGCGTTTCCGTTTTCTTAGGGGAATATTTGACGGCATACTCTCCATTCCCCAAGTAATAGCCGTCCCATTTCTGCTCGCCGATCCCCGCCTGTACTGTCATGACAAAACAGGCGGAATCCACTGGGATATCCAGCTCAGGACCTTTAAAGTGGAATTCCAAAACAGCATAAACCGTTACCGTATCCGACAAGTCGGTATTTCTGTGAAAGATCATCCTGGGGCTATGGTTTATTTTCGTGTAACTGCCACCCCAGTTTTCCCTAGTTGGATCCATTGGATCCCCGTCCATCATATAAAGTACTGTCGGGGTATCCCCCATTTTCAGCTTTCCTTGATAGTGGTTATCATCATAATCCTTACCCAAATGACCCGCATCATCGATGTAATTGGCAAAATACTTATCACCACTCAAATGATCAGGAACTCCATTATCAGAGAAAAAACCATAGTAGCTGGCATTGGATTCAATAAACCAAAGCTCAGGGAAGTTATGGGCGATATAGGAATAGCTGTTGACGCTCCATTTCTTGTTGGGACCTCCGATCCAATAAACACGGATGTTGTCCTGGATTTCGGGTGCATCGTGCAGGGCCTGCGCCACATCTTCCAGTCCTCCCCAAACCAATACCCAAAGCGGGCGCTCGCTTTTCCTTTTGGCACATTGAATGATCCATTCAGAACCTTCCGTAGCTTTTGCGTAGCCTAAAAAAGGTGCTATATCCTTGCTGCCCTGCTTGGTCACCACTCTCAGGTCATCCGGAGAAGCCAAGCCCTTTTGATGGGCTTTTAACTTTGACAGATCCTTTTCATAAAGGTCTATCATCCGCAGGATTTCCTCCTTTCTGCCCTCACCATAGGGAGAGGAGACCAATCCCTCAATGTCAAACTTATCGCTGTACATCAGCAAATGGGCCATGGACTGGTTATCGTCGGGATCGGTGCCTCCTATATCCGTGCTGATAAGAATACGGGGCTTCTCCGGCACCGGATTTTGCCCCCATACAACACCTGTAAGCAAGGATAGCAGAAAGAATAAAATTGATTGTCTCATATTTGGTTATTGTGGGTATTCCTTGTTTGATATTCATGCCATGATTTGAAGTCATGGCATGAATAAGAGCTTAATACTCATGAAATTCATTTACTTAGTGGGGATTAAAAAATCCCCTTTATTATGGTTCAGGATTGCAAATCCTGAACAGCAGCAACAGTCTCATACTCATGGCATGACTTTGAGTCATGCCATGAGTTCAATCTAACATCTTGTATCTATTGTCTAGCGTCTATTTTCTATTTCCTCACCCACAGCACCCACTCGCCTTCTCCTGGCAAACTGATCTCCTGCAGCTGGTTTCCTTTGACCTTTACCTGTTTGACAATGGTGCCATCTTCCGGCTGGATCACAAACACCTCCAGCCTGCCTTTATGAGCGGACAGGTCTACCTTTTGGCTGTTTCCGCTGGTATAGATCAACTGTTCTCCGGCTTCATTTTCCATTCTCCAGCCTTCTTCCGCATCCTTTACCTCCATAGTGGCCAGACTTTCTTTAAAACCTTGGGCATTCACCTCTGACAAATTGGGCAATGATGCCCCGCCAAAAAGCACTGCCCAGCCCATGCGGCTCCCTGCAGGGGTGGAGTAAATCACTGCTTTATCCGGATAAGCTTTTCTATACCGCTGAATCCCTTCAAAAATGGCTTCCGGTGTTTCCTTTCCTTGTTTCACCTTACGGGCATGTTGCCTAGGGGCCATATGCATGCCCCCCATGGGTGAATAGTCCCCCTCCTCCGAGGGATGCCAATAACGGATATCGATCACATCGACCAATTGGCTGCGGATAGGATCGGCCAAAATGGAATCCTGAACATCCTTGGTGGCACTTAAAGCAATGAAAGCCTCTTTACCGGTCTCGGCTTCCCATTCAGCCACCACATCCAGCCAAAACTGCATAAAATGCAAGGGTCCGGTATATTCCGCACTGGTAAACTGCAGGACATTGCTGTTGTCTGCAAAATTGTTCAAACATTGCCTGATATATTGCCGGTGCAGTTCCCTACGTACCGGATGGTGGATGTCATAAAACTGTTCATCCAGGAAAATTCTTTTGTCCCCCGCATAAGGAGGCGGTTCTGGGAATCCTGTTTCGTTGATATTATTGGCAGGCCTCCAAGGAGAATCCGCCCAATGCGCTCCAGCCTCCAGAATATTGTGCTGGAAGTAGTTTTGGTGCATCAGGATGATACCTTCCTGCTCTGCCAGATCAGCAAACTGATCCAGACGGCTCCAATAAAAATAGCTGTATTTGGTCAGGTCGTATTTGCTCATCCTGTCCCAGGCCTCTCCCTGTCCGCTTCTGGCAAAGGGCTGTTCATAAAAGGGCGGCCATACATCCGGATCTAAACGCCTTACACGTTCGTGGTCATCCCTCCTTCGCTCGTACCAAAGTCCATAATTATGGTCCAACGCCACACTGCCGTTTGCTTTCATGGTTTGGACCGTCTCTGGAATCAGGTCGGTGTACCCTTTTCCGTACCTGCCCGGTACAAACCTGGTCACATGTGGCCGCGCTCTTTCTACATCTCTGGGCCGCAGGCTTCCTCTCCACCATTCCACGGATTGGGTATTTCCTGTCAGTAGCTGACCCTCCCAAACCAAACGGCCATTTTGCACCTTTACCTGCGGAGCCTTGATCTGGGTGTTGCTTTCCTTAATGTCAATTTTCAAGTCTCTCAGGCTCTTCGCTTCACCTTTAGTAAGTTCAATCGGATTTCTTTCCGGTGCCTGGCTTACCCATGCCTCCAAGGTCAGAAGCTCTTCCCTGGCCAAAATGGTGAGCTCTCGGGCCTCTTCAAGTGTAGGACTTGTGGTCGGCTTTGTGTCCAAAGGCATCAGCTGCGGATCAAAGGGCAGTTCCCCCAACCTGTCTTCCAACTGGGCATAATATAAACTCCTCGGTGTGATATGATTGTTGCTCTCTATCCAGTAGCCATCGCCCTCAAATTGCGCCCAGGTGCCAAAGGCCCAGTTTTGGGCAGTAGGAGGGTTATAATTCTGTATCAATGCCGCATCGCACTGCCAAAAGACACTGTTGGCGGCCGTCCATCCGGCCCCGCGTCCTGCTTGGCTTCTATTGGCAAAAACCAGCTTATGGCCGTCTATGCGCACCACATCAAACAGCAGCCCTGAAGCCCAACCCTGTTGTGCTCCGCTAAAGCTGTAGGGCAAATAGGCCTTGCACTGTACAAAGGCATTGGGGCCTGCCACGGCCAGACCAGTGCTAAAATCATGATAGCCGTACTCGGAGTAGCAGCGCTGAAAAAGCGTCTGTTGCCCCTCGGTAAAAAATGTGTTCCGGCGTTCGTTGCCGATCTCAGAGACCGGCGCTAAAGAACGGCAATCTTCCACGGTAATTCTTCTTCCTGTCCTATAGACAGCCACAGCCGATCCGGCAAAATGCTTAAAGTCCACCTGTCTTACCCAGGCATCCTGAACATGCTCAAAGGAAACGGCAGACCATCGGTGATCCTCATCTTTGGGATTGGATTCATCATAAGTGGATCTTAAGGAAAGGTTTTCAATCCCCACCTTCTCCACTCGTCCGGGCCAATCATAGGCCACTAAATATCCTCCACCATATTGCTGATCCAAGGCATTGGTCAGCGGTGCATCCAAGGCCACCTGGCCATTGTCAAATGCAGTGATTTTTCTCTCCCAGTATTGGTTATGTCCCCCTGGCTTCCAGCCTATCCAGCCGGTTTCTCCACCGAATTCATTCATATTCAACTCGTCAATCCACTCCTGCGTGGAAGGGCGTACCACCAGCACTTGGCTGCCTGGCTGGATATTTCCATCAATGGTTACCTTTTGCGCATTGACCGGTACATAATCATTGCTTATTTGAAGGGTATCCCCGTACTTCCTGTCATCTCTTCCAAGCACACGGATCAAGGTTTCCCTGGTCTTCCCCGTACCCAGCAAGACCGTTCCGCCTTCACCAAGTCCGCTGCCTCTCAGCACCACACCAGATTGGGAAAATACCAGTTGACCGCTGACTTCAAATTCACCGGGGCCTAGCAACACCGCGCCTCTAAAGCCTTCCTCATCTGCCGGTAGCTGCCCCACATAATCCAGTGCTGCCTGAATCCTTGCGGTAGCATCCTTTCCATCGGCTTCAATAAGCACTTTTACGGGAACAGTAGGGATGGCCTTTTCACTGGCCATATAACCGCAGTATGAAAAATCAGGAAGCCTGTCCCCATTTTCATCGACATGGTAGCTGAGCTTCCCCTCCTTTATGCTGATGGGGTTTTCATCCTGTCGGGCAAATGCCATTTGACTTAAAAATAACAGTAGCCCGAACAAGACAAAATTCGGAGAAAACACTTTCCCCGAATTTAAACAAGTAAACCCCAAATAATTATGCATATGTCTTTGCTTTTATCAATTTATTGATTGCTGGCTGCTTTTTTTCGTGCAAACATGTCCTTTTCGGCCTGCTTTAAATCTACTCCAAAACCTGCAAGATAATTGTTGATTTTCCCTTTGTACTTTCCAAACCAGGCATGCTTGGCATGGGAAGAGCCTGCGTCCATGGCATGCTCCCTGGCTTCAGCCAACCAGCTCCAAATTTTTTCTTTTTGCTCTTCGGTCAGATCAGGAACCATCTCCTGATACACCTTAAATGTATTGGGAGCGACATTATAGGTCATGCCGTTCTTCACCTCCTCCACCTGCTCATCGGTCAGCACGGAAGAAAGCTGGCCTATATATTTCTTGTGGAGTTTCCCCATGGCTTTGTCCGCCTTTTTCTCTGCCTTTTGGATGCTCTTCTCTTCCTTTTTACCCTCGTATAGCTCCTTGACATTTTCTATGGAAGCATCACGCTCATCATGGATGACACTGAGATTCCTGTATTGATGGGCAATATAATCCGTTACTTTGGCGGCCTTTTCAGCATCTTGGACATCCATATTGTCCACGATTTTCTTGGCCCTTTCATTGGTTACCTTTACGTATTCCGGATCAAAGTCCTGCGCCACCGTCAACCGGGCCATGCCCACCACCAAAAGCGCACTCAAACACAATGTTTTTATATTCATCTTCATATTGATTTTTTATTCCTTTCTGATTTATTAGTCTCCCCGTCATTGCGAATAAGGGACCATTGAGCTTGTCGAAATGTCCCTTATGAAGCAATCTCAACTACAAAAGTCGGGACTGCCGCACTCTCTACGTTCGCTCGCAGTGACGTATGATAGGGTGCTTCAACATCCATCATTTCGACAGGCTCAATGACCGATGCTTCGAAATGAGCTGCCTTTACTGCAACAATCCCCCTTGTTTCTTTGCAAGCTCCAACAAGGTATCCTTATTGTTTTCCCAATCGGTCCAGTCCACTTTTTGCTTGGGATCGATACCGTTGATGTATTTTTCTATATTGGTATAGCCGTCCCCATTAATGTCTTCATTGGCATCGGAAGGATCTTTCGGGTCAAGACCATATTTCTTTTCCCAGGCATCGGACATTCCATCGTTGTCGGTGTCCTTATAGGATTTGCCGGTATATTTTGGATAGCCTCCCACTTGGTCTGGGTGGATGATAATACCCTTTTTGTACGAATCAGCAGGTAGCCTCCGGTTGATAAATTCTTGTCCGATTTCCATCTCCAGCCCATCCGGATAGTTTATTTCCCCTGTTTTCACCTGATGGATGATTCTCTGATCCACCTCATCCCTTTTAGGTAAAATCGCTCCGACATTTTCCAATACAAAATCATAGGCTTCCTGGGTCTTCATAATGTGCAAAGGGGCCATTTCAAAAGGCTTGGACTGCCGCATATAGGCAAAATGCTCTTTCCGCTCTTCAAGATTTAGGTCTCCTGGCTGAACTCCTCCATTCCAGTTATTAGCGGTCACCTCAGGATTACCCTCCACTATATTGCCCTCCACATAGGCGCGACCAAAAGTTTTGGGATCCAAATAGCCGGACTCGGGCTTGATGATCCTATAGCTGATCGGTTCTCCCTTGGGCGTCATCGGTCCCGGTTTATAATAATTGTTGATGATATTGAACAGCGAGCGGTAATCGCCCCCATCCAAAGAACGGTTCCACCAGTTGAACAAAACGTTATTCACAAAAGTGAAATCTCCATACATCCCAATGGAGGGGTTTCTGGAAATATTATTTGCCCAAAGGTTACGGATAAAAGTACTGTTCAGCCCGCCAATGGTACTTCCAAAAGCATGGTTATAGGTATCCAGCCCTTCGGACGAAATGGTATTCTGGATGGTAATATTGGAGGCCGGCAATTTATCCACTTTGGATTTTTCATTGGCCTGGAACATGTTGCGGTACATGGAAATGTTTTCATCCAATCCCCAGCTTACCGAGCAATGGTCGATGATCACATTGCCCATGGCATCGCCACTCAACGCATCATCCCTTCTGGTAACATCCGTGGCACCCCTTCTGAACCGCATATGACGGATGATCACATCATGGGTGTCGATGGCAAAAGTCTCACCGGCCACACAGATTCCATCTCCCGGAGCGGTCTGTCCTGCAATGGTCACATAAGGAGCCCTGAGACTGATGGGCTTTTCCAACTGGATGATACCGGCTACATTGAACACGATGATTCTGGCACCACCGGCTTCACAAGCTTCCCGCAATGTGCCCGGGCCACTGTCTGCCAAGCTGCTCACCACATAAACCTTTCCGCCTCTACCTCCGGGAGTGTAGGCCCCGCCCCCTTCCGCACCGGGAAAGGCTGGGATCTCCGCTTTTACCAGGTCTTTTGGATAGGAAGCCCATCGTAGGTAAGGCCTTCCATCTCTGGCTTCTTTTTCAATGGTAGGATAAATTTTTTCCCATACCTTGTCCAATCTGGCTTCTTCCAAATCCATTACAGAATCGGTTTTTGCCTGTAGAGCTGGCGGGATTTCAGGATATTGTGCAAAGGCCCTGAAACTCAATAGGAGTGAGCATAGTCCCAGTCCTAAGCCTTTTACTAGTATACTTGATTTTTTTAATAACATATTCGGTGTTTTAGGTTTAGGGCTCAGCATGCAACATGCCGATGCATGATGTTAATTTGTTAATGCATTTACAGGGAAAGCACCTGATTGATTGCGCAAATAACCCGATACTTCCCCCAAAACGCTTATGTAAAGTTACTTAGTTAATATAGAGAACCTTCCTGACCTATCCTGCTAAAACCCTAGTATAAAGGATGAAAAGGGAAATTGTAGCACTGAAACGGGATATGTTTTGACTGAGGAAGACTTGAAATTGGGAGATTGAAAAAACTTGTGCGCCGTGGCGCATTGGAAGGTTTCAGGATTGAAAAGTTGGAAGCTTGGAATGTTAAAAAGAAAACCATTAAGGAATTAAGGTAATTAAGCCCCCTAAAAGAGGCTTCATGGCCTTAATCCCTTAATGGTTCAATGCTTAGACAGGCTCAGCAACCAAAGCTTCGACCCTTCGACAGGCTCAGGGACCGAAGCTCAGCCTCCGTTTTCGTTTGGTGGCTGAGCGAAGCCGAAGCCTAGTTTCCCAGACCGTTTTCGGCCAAGGTATCATGGTTATTCGACAGATTTGTCCAATCTACCCTGGAAGATGGACTGATGCCATTGATATACATTTCGATATTGGTATAGCCGTCTCCGTTAAGGTCACCGGTGGCATCCGAAGGGTCCTCCGGGTTTAGGCCATGCTTTTTCTCCCAAGCATCCGGCATACCGTCTTTATCTGCATCTTTGTAGGGCTTGCCCTTATATTCCGGATACCCACCTACTTGGGAAATATCGGTAATGATGCCCATTTTATAAGCATCCTTAGGCAGCCTTCTGTGCTCAAACTGATAATAATCGTCTGGATTAAGCCCTTTTGCATATTCAGGTTTTCCGGTTTTCACCGTTCTGATTACCCTTTCATCCACCGGATCTCTTTTGGGCAAAGTAGCCCCCGCATTTTCCAGCACATGTGCATAAGCCTCATCGGCCTGCATGATCGTCATTTCAGGCTTGGGAAAAGGTGAGTTGGACTTGATTCTAGGGAAGTAATACTTCGCTTCATCCAAAGTCATTTCTCCCTTCTTACCGTTCAGTTGGATTCCGCCTTCCCAGTTGTCGGCAGTTACTTGGGCGTTGCCCTCTACAATATTTCCCGTGATATGGGCTCTTCCCCATACCAAGGTATCCAAGCGGGACAATACGGCATCCGGCCTTAAAATCCTATAAGAGATCGGCTCATCCTTCGGTGTTACCGGTCCCGGTTTATAGTAATTGTTGATGATATTGTACTTGGCCATATAGTCTCCTCCATCGGTAGTCCTATGGCTCCAGTTGAATACCACATTGTTCACGAAGTTGAAAATACCGTTCCAACCAATAGAGGGATTTCTGCCGGCATTATTGGCCCATAGGTTTCTCATAAAAGAGCAGTTCTCCCCACCTAAGGTACTTCCCAAGGAATGGTTATAAGTATCCAAGGCTTCCGAGAAAATACTGTTCTGGATAGTGATGTTCACCGTGCCCCGTTTTACTTCCTTGTAATCTCCTCCCGGGCTGTACATATGGCGATAAATGGACATGTTTTCATCCAGTCCCCAGCTGGCAGAAACGTGGTCGATCATGATATTGCCCACTGGATTACCTCCAATGGCATCATCCCTTCTGCCCACAAAGGTTTCCCCCCTTCTGAACCGCATGTGCCGGATCACCACATCATGCGTATCCACCCAAACGGATTCTCCCGCCACGCAGACCCCATCCCCCGGAGCAGTCTGTCCTGCTATGGTGATATAAGGAGCCCGGATGATCAATGGGGATTTTAGCTTGATGATTCCGGCCACATTGAATACCACTATCCTTGCTCCGCCGGTTTCACAGGCTTCCCTCAAGGTTCCAGGCCCTCGGTCCTCAAGGCTGGTCACCGTGATGACTTTGCCGCCTCTGCCCCCAAAACTGTACATTCCGCCGCCTTCAGCGCCCGGAAAAGCCGGGATATCCGCTTGTGGCAGATCACTCGGACGGAAAGCCCAGGGCACATAGGGCTTGCCTTCTTCCATTTCTTTCAATACAACGGGCCTGGCCTTCTCCCAAGCCTCATCGGAAAGCTTTTGGTTGGCCGACATGATGGAGTCTGACTTCGCCCGCGCCTCCGCCGGTACTTTGGGGTACTGCGCAAAAGCAGAAGCTACTGCTGCCAACCCCACTGCTATGGTTAATAATCCTTTGATCATTTTGGTAATCGTTTGTTTCTATGATGATAGAGTGTATGCTTATAGCCTTCAATTTATTATTTAATCCATTGATTTTGCTCCACTTACTTCTGGACCGGGATAAGTGATGGCTGATTCGGGATGGGAGCTATTTTAGATAAAACCTGTCAGCTTTTTTCTGGACAGGTGAAAGCCTAGTAATAGGCATTTGGCCAATATTCCCGTCTGAATTACCAACGGAAGAGCTTGATAAATCCTAATAAACCATGAAGAAATGAAGGAGCATTCAAGGTTTCTGCGGCCTCTTAATTTCCTTAACACCTTTATGTTTTAAATGGTTATCAGGGGTTAATACAACTCTTAACTTATTTTCTACCGCGGCACAGCTGACGGGACAACTTCAACCAACTTTCGGCTTTAAACTTTGGCCTTGAGCCCCATAACATTTCAACAAAAAAACCTTCCCATCATCGGCTGAACCGACAAGGGAAGGCTTTCATCCAATTAAACCATTCTATCTTTCTTATTCAGCCAAAGGATCAAATGTTCCTTGGCCATTCATACTCGGCCATCCTATGGTCTGCTCCAAATACGGAGATGTACTTAACACGTTCTCATTCAATCCAAAGAAGGTGTATTCAGGATACCAGGTAAAGGTCCAGTTATTATTGGTTGGGTCCAGATCATCCTTGATCCGCACTTCAAAATAATTCTCGTACAGATAATCCAGGTACTGCTCTTCGTTTTCTATGCCGTCAGGGTATTCATCCGGCGCACGGTTAACGATAATGGCATTGCCATCGGCATCTCCGATCAAAGGATCATTTCCTCCGGCATATAGTTCTCCGGCATCATTCTTCACCACCACATAGATTCCTTTTCTTCTCATGCCATCAATAGGCTCAAATCCAAGTCTTGTTGTGGTACCATAGGTATCATCCATCAACAACCATCTTCTCAGGTCCCAGAACCTTCTTCCTTCAAAAGCGAATTCGATTTTCCTTTCAGTAAGCACCTTGGCAAAAGCTTCGTCTCTGCTAAGACCACTTCCAAGTCCAAAAGTACCATCCAAATTCTCTACTCCTGCACGTTCTCTAACTTCCATAATGGCATTCAAGCCTTCTTGAATGTTTCCAATACCGATAGCTGATTCTGCGATATCCAATACCAACTCCGCAAAACGGATCTCCATAATATCAGTACCACTTACAGAAAAGTTGTCTGCACTCGAAGCATTCGGATTGGTGGATTTTCTCATATAGACTCCACTGGCGTTAGCGCCACTTTTCTCGGTAGTATTATTTGGCGTAGCATCTGCGGCGTTTTTAAACCATCTGTAGCTCCAGTGTCTGTAGTTTTCATCTTCTTTATAAGGCCACTGACCTCCGTTGAAAACAAAAGTCTTATAGAATCGGGGATCCCTGTTTTTGTAGAACCGGTTCAAGCTGTAATCATAATTAGGAGACTCTCCTATAGGACGACCGTCAGCCATTGGGAAAGCATCCAATAATTGGATGGTCGGCTCCATTCTTCCGCCTCCCCCAAGGTTTCTTGGTCTACAGGCATTTTCCCAACCATTATTCAACCTTGTTTGATCAGAGGTTCTGTTATTAAACCCATAGATCATGACCGCCTCTGGATTGTCTACTTCCTCAAACCACATGTTCTCCCAAGCCTCTCCATTTTCTAGATTTCCTTTTGCGTAAAGACCGAATCCGTTTGCCTCAAGGATGCTTCTTGCCTCAGTTGCGGCGTCATAAGCATCTTGCCATCTTGATTGATCATCGCTTCTGTTAAATAAAGGGCTGGCATAGGCAACCAATACCCTACTCTTAAAGGCAGCAGCTGCTCCACTGGTAATACGCCCCCAGTCTTCAGACGGCCACTTACCTGGCAATAATTCCATCGCCAAATCCAGGTCTGCTACGATTTGGTCAATACATTCTTTGGCCGAACTTCTAGGTACTTCTGTCTCTTCCGCATCGGCAATGATGGGATTTTGAGGTTCCAAAACCAATGGTACACCACCGTAAAGTTTCACCAAATCCCAATATTGCCAAGCTCTCCAGAAATACATCTGGCCTTTCAGTTCATTCCTCACCTGCTCCGGAAGCCCGTGCTTATCAATCTCTGCCAAGAACAGATTGATCTGCTTCATCCGGGTCCAGGTATTGTTTCGGAGACTTGTACTCATTCGCTCGCCGAAATACTCCAAAGCATGGTCCTCAGTATAAGAAATCTGTGAGTACTCACCGTTGATAGAACTTCTTCCTGGCATCTCATCGGTATTCTTGGCAAACTCAAAGTTCCCAAAAAGATCCCAAATCAAGTTTCTACCATTATTACTTGGTGAGAAGAGATAGTATACATAATCCACATAGGCTTGAGCCATGGAAGGATCTTTAAACACCTCCTCATTCGCTCCTGTGAGATCAGATTTCTCCTCTAAGAAGTCATCATTACAGCCTGTTAGCACTAAAAAGGCCAGTGCTAAACTCCATATATTTTTAATTATTTTCATGTCCGTTCAAAATTTTGGGTTCCAACTAAGCTTACAATGACAGGTTCAGTCCTGCTGAATAGGTTCTCAACACAGGGTAATTTTCCCAAGATCCACCGATCGGGTTTTTATAACCGTAAGGGTTGTAAAAGCTCACCGGGTTTAGTATGGTTAAGAACATTCTGGCATTACTGATTTTCAGCTTATCAGTTACCTGCTTAGGCAGGCTATAACCTACATTGATGTTTCTGACAAACATTCTAAAGCTGTCCACTCTCCAGAATTCAGATCGAGGAGACAAACTGATATCCTCATGTGCCGGATTAGGGAATCTACCATTAGGATTCAACGTCGGATCATAGATATTTCCCCAGTAAGCAGGAACACTCTCAAATGTTCTGCTGATATTTTGATGCATGGCTTTTCTCGCATCATATTCTGACCAGCCTCCCCATGAAGCCGCTAAGACCGCATTTAGAGAGAATCCTTTATATCCCAGTTTGATGGTAGAGCCTATCCCGTGACTGGCATTGCCCTTTTCAAGTTGGATCTGGTCATTTTCATCAATAACACCGTCAGGCCCAGCAAAGGTACCATCTGCTTGAAGCGGACCTCTTACGTCCCTATAGTAAAGCATTCCTGGCTGAAGGTTATCGGAAACTGTTCCGAAAACCTGAGTAATGCCGTACTGCTCTACATACCGGTCAATATCGTCTTGTGTTCTGAACATCCCCAAGTAATCATATCCCCAAGTACCATTGTCCGTAGGCTGTCCAGCACTTGGTCTCCATGGATACATGGAATCTACATCGTTGAAATTGCCCACGATCACTTTGTTATTGGATCTTCCATACCGCAGGTCTACTCCATATCTGAATTCTCCGATATTATCGCTCCATCCCAAACCAAGTTCAAAACCATAATAGTTGATCTCTCCAAAGTTCTCAGCAGCTACAGTACCCCCAACAGTCACAGGAACATTTCCTGTTCTTTCCATTAACTTATTGGTTTCCTTATTGTAATAGGCTTCCACCACAGCAGACAATCGGCTGTCCATAAACCTGGCATCGATACCAAAGTTATTCTTGAACTCATCACTCCAAGTAGCAGCACGGTTGGGAGATCTTTCCATTTTCATCCCTGTAGAAGCTTCTGCATTTCCTCCGAAAACTCCACCTTTTCCATTTTGGAAGGTATATCGTTGTCTCCATCCCCATGCTTTGACCTCATCACGACCCAGCATACCGGCAGAATAACGGAATTTCAAGAAATCGATCCAAGAGGAGTTAAAGAAGTCCTCTTTTGAAATGACCCAACCAGCAGAAAGGGAATAGAACTTACCCCAGTAGTTTTCAGGAGCAAACTTGGTAGAAGCATCCGAACGGAAAAGGAATTCCGCCAAATACTTATCGGCATAGCTATAATTCACCCGGCCTACATAGCCTAAAGAACCTGATTCAGAACCAGTGGTTCTTCCATCAATACCTCCAAAAGCGGTGCTGAACTGTCCGTTGGTAAAGCTGGTAGGCTCCTCTTTCCATACATCTTCTTGGGAAGACTCTGCCTCCGCACGCTCCATACTGAACAAGCCGCTTACACTATGCAGTCCAAAATCATTGGCATAATTTACCGTAAAGTTAGTCTGGGTAGAAAGGAAGTTTTGGTTGGAATAATAAAGCCTGTCACCGTTTCTGTATTCCCGGCTATTTGAAACTTCTGCCCCATCATAAATATGTCCATTGTCCCCAAGACGATCAAATTCATACAAGGTGTATCTGGTTCCCACTTGGGTACCTCTACCTGACCCCATATTTCTACCATAAGCAAGTCTGGCCTTAAGTCCTTTAATAAAAGGAAGCTCATACTCAGCATATAAGTTCACGCTCATATTTTGATCCCTTTGGGTAGCCAGGTTATTCAATTTTTGAATTTCAAAATAATGGTAATCACCGACACGGTTACTTGGCAAATCCACTGGGAAACCGTTTACATAGGCCGGAATATATCTGGGCGACAACAAAAGGTTTCTATAATCATTCTCATCGTTCTCCCCTCCGATTTTATTGAACGTCTTGGTTCTATCGGAATAATAACCAGCCACCTGAAGCCCTGCTTTCAAATTATCCATCACCTCGATGTCTGCTCCCGCTCTGAAGTTCCATCGGTCGTAATCCAAGGTACTTAGGTTACCGTCTTGGGTAAAGTAGGAAGCACTGGCAAAATAACTGGCCTTTTGAGTTCCTCCACTTACGTTCAAATTATGTCTTTGGGTAGACGCCTTAGACCAAGCTTCCTCCAACCAGTCATAATCGATGGTTTTAAAATAATCCAATTCATCCTGTGAAAAGAATCTGTCGTCATCTCCTTCGGTAGCATTTTTGCCATAAGGACCGTTCATGATATTATAATACATGCCGAAATCATAGGCGCTCAGCATCTTTGTCCTATAGGCCTCATCATTGACACCATAAGAACCACTATAGCTGAATCTAGGCTTGCCATCTCTGCCCCTTTTGGTGGTGACAATGATGGCACCGTTGGCACCTCTGGAACCATAAATGGCTGCAGAGGCATCTTTCAAGAAGGAAATGCTTTCTATTTCAGCAGGATCCAAATTATTGAACCTTGAAGCATCGTTGCTTCCATCTGCCCCAATCTGTAAAACTCCATCAATGACATAAAGTGGATCTGTGCCGTTTCCATCTTTTGAAAGGGATTCAGGATTCCTCAATCGGATGGAGGCTTGAGAACCAGGACGGGTATTTCCCCCACTTACTCCTACACCTAACACCCTTCCGGCCAAAGCAGAACTGATATCCCCGGTAGGAAGGTCTTCAATTTCTGAAGCATCCAAGGTTTCAACTGCACCGGTCAAATGGGATTTTTTCATTTCTCCATAACCTACCACTACTACTTCCTCCAAAGAATTGTTGTCCAACACCAAGGAAACATTAATAACAGCTTGGTTACCCACCAAGACTTGCTTCTTTTCAAAACCGATGAAGGAGAACTGAAGGGTAGCTCCCTTTTCTACATCCAAAGCGTATTTACCGTCCACATCGGTTACTGTACCTTTGGTGGTACCTAAAACC
This sequence comes from Echinicola sediminis, assembly GCF_054777495.1. NCBI lineage: Bacteria > Pseudomonadati > Bacteroidota > Cytophagia > Cytophagales > Cyclobacteriaceae > Echinicola > Echinicola sediminis. Next base: position 46,463 of record NZ_BAAHAP010000020.1, read on the forward strand.
GTTACTGTCGCCCCTGGAAGTGGCTCCCCTTCTTCATCCGTAACGGTTCCGCTGATATTCACTCTTGCCTCAGCTTGAACGCTGGGCGTATCAGAGGGCATAAAGTTTTCCGGTGCTGCTGCAAGTAAGGTATCTGGCACAAATACCTGCATGACAAGCCCAGCCAGGCAAAATCTGCCTACTTTGTAAAGGCTGTATAAATTTTTCTTCATAATCATTGGTATTTTGGTTAATTGTTAATGCTGCCCATGGAAGTGGATGTCTCCATTAAACAGTGGTTTTCATTGGGATAAATGTTATTTAGGGTCATGTTTTCATATTGACTAAGACTTCTGTAAACTGACTGATATTCGTTGGTACCATTATTAATCGATTCTTGAACTATCAATGCGCGAGGCACATTATCCGGATTTCATTGGCCAATTTTTCCGGATACCTATTGGAGGCATCTAATGCCTACCTCCAATGCTTTTGTTACATTTCTTTTAAAACTGCAGCTTTCCTTTTTCCATCTGTCCTTGTGCGGACAAGCATGATCACTTGCTTTGATCATTGGGGATGGATTAGTTTGGGGCTGCGCCCGGATAAGCTGCAATCTATTTACTGTCCTTAGTCTAGGGTCGAAACTAATTAGAAGTGATTCCCACAATACTTATGACTTTTGGGTTCTTCTAGTATATACAAAGTTATTTACCTCCTTCTGAAAACTTCCCTGTACTTACCTGCTGAAATAAAAAATAACCGTTCAAATGCCTTTTATATTAAAAAATAAATGTTGCACAAACCCTTATTTCATTTTCGACTTCCATTCGGGATAATTTTGATCAAGTAGTTTTTCTGCATAATTCCCTAAATAGCTGTACCCTACCCTCCTTTCATATTCAATCTCCGCCAAAGCAGCCTTTTTCACCCCATCTCTCCCAACAAAAACCGGTTGCTGTGTATGCAGATCATAAAACCGGGCCCATAAAGGTCCCGCATTTGGATCTTCCACGATCTTCAGATCATAGCCTTTTGGCAAATCGGGATTTTCCTCCCTGACCAATCGTATTCCCTCTATCTTGTGGTCGTTCAACCATGCAATGGCACTTTCTACAGCTTCTATCAGCTCATCATCGGGATCGGGGATGCTCATAAGGTACCTCAAAATCCCCACGCTTTCCGAACCGCTCAAGGTTGGCAGCTCATAGGCCCTGGCTTTGGCAGGTTGATAACTCTCCTTATCATGTTGGGCACACCAAATTGTGCGCTTCCCCTCTATTTTTACCTGGCACTTGAGGATTACCTGAAGCCCTTGATCAATGGCTTCTTTGGCCCTCTCACGCCTGTCTTGATCTACAAATCCATAGGCTTCCTTTCCTTCCGCTATCTCTTTAAGCAAACCCATCACCCCGATCATCGCTCCGTCATTGAAGGTGATATGTTCATAGTATCCCTGACGGATAGGGTAGTATTGGGGCCATCCCCCATTGGCATATTGCGCTTCCAAGAGATAGTCCACCCCTCTTAAAAAAGCGACTTTGTACTTGGTATCATCAGTAGCCTGAAACACTTTGGCCAGGTACCTTAGCTGGGTAAAAGTAGCCCCGTTATCGATCGTGGTCCCCGTTTTTTGGGACCGGGCACGAAGAAGCTCTTCTTTTACTTTTTCGCTCAAGGCTTTCGCCATATCTATATTTTTATACCAGCCGCCATTATCATGCTGGTACAACAGTACATTATCCGCTATCCGTTGGGCCTCCGCACTTCCGTACCAAGTCTCTTCCTGGCGCTGGGCCTGCTTCCATGAAACCGTTTTTTTGGATTGTCCAAAGGCTGAAAAGCAGCCCATCAGGAAAAGGCAGGCGCTCATCAGAAACACATGCGGTCCTATCAGTGTTAGATTTTTCATTGGTGTTGATAAGTAGTGGATGCCCAACCTGCTGGTTTTTCGGGCAATGTTCCTTCAAACTGAATTTTATCGGTTAAATCACCCTTCATTTGGGTAAACACCTGATCTCCTGAAACGTGAAATACAGCATCCTCGAAGATCACCTCCCTGGTGTCCAGGAATTTCATCAGAGAATCCTGGCTGTATACTTCGATATGTTTGAAAGTCAGGTTCTGCGCATCATCGGCATTGAAGAAGCGACGGCTTTCCCTAACGGTTACATTTTCCATATAGAGGTTTTCTAAAGGTGACTCGGGAATTCCATTGATATTGACAAAGGTAGAGGCGGTCTCTACCAGCACGTCTTTGATGGTAATGTCCTTGAACTTCGGGGTCAGCTCGTTGACTTCCCTGAGCGGTTTCCTTTTGGCAAGGTCTCCCACGTAAAGCTCCTGCCCCAGCATGTCCCAGCGGAATGCCGTCTGGCGCAAATTCATCCGCAGACGCTCGTAATAGAGATTTTCACCTCCGCCACCCCTGGGCCTTCTGGTCTTGAAGCGGATACCTACGCCTGTATTATCAAAAACACAATCGTGGATATAAAGATTCTTGATTTTCCCGGCCGTTTCACTGCCTACAGTAATCCCACCATGGCCTTCTTTGGCCAGGCAATAGCGGACCACTACATTTTCGGTCGGTCTATTGACCCGAATCCCATCTTCCCCACGGCCTGCCTTCATGGTGAAGCAATCGTCACCATTATTCAGGGTAGAGTATTCGATCAATACATTTCGGGAGGATTCAATGTCGATGCCATCTCCCCGGGGAATCCCCACGGAATTGACCGTCACCCCACGGATAATCACCCCGTCACAGTAGACAGGCACAATGTTCCAAAAAGCCGTTCTCTCCAAAGTCACCCCTTCGATATATACATTGGTACATTCGGTAGGCGACACAAACATGGGCACGAAGATGGATTCGCCATTATAACCCTCATAAACCCTTTCAGACACCGGCTTATCCACAGGCACAAATTTCTCTGTCACATCCTCGGTCATCATTTGGTCTTTTACCGGCCCTTCTTCCGGTCCGTATAGGGTCCCCTTTCCGGTCAGGGCAATATTATCCTGCTGATAGGCATAAATGCAGGCACCTAAGGACATCACCTCCACGCCTTCATGACGGGTAAAAACAGCCGGCCTGTAATCTTCGAGTTGCCCGCTGAAATGCAGCTCAGCCCCTTCAGCCAGGTGAAGGTTCACATTGCTTTTCAAACTGATTCTGCCGGTTTTCCATTTTCCCGCAGGGACAATCACTTTACCTCCACCTTGGGCGCTGACTTCATCTATCGCCCGCTGGATGATGGAAGTAACCAACTCTCCTTCCTTGGCTCCTTGCTCAGCAATATCCACGGTCCGCTCAGGAAATACCGGTTTCTTGAACTCTGGCATGGCAAAGGGGGCCTTCACCGGGGCAATCTCATCCGGCAAATTGGCCGCACCAACCTGCTCTTTGGTCATCAGGCTGTCCAGTGGAAAATAACTTCTCTCTTCCGCCACCTTTTCTCCCGAACAGGAAGCCCACAGACATGCCAGTATGATATAAAAAACACTTTCCTTCAGGGTCGATTTCATGGTCATTTTGAGTTTAAGAATTTCCAATAAAGCCTTAATTTAAAAGCAATTGGAGGGAAGGCTGTCCTGAGGTATCCTGAGGCTTAGTATTAAGTAGGGAGTCTTGAGTCTTGAGAGAAAAACAGTGAACTCCGGTTGCCAAACCTGTGGTCCCTGAGTTTGGGGCCCCTGAGCCTGCCGTAGGGTCAAAAAAATATAACATTAAGGTGAAGGGAATTAAATCACTCTAAAAGATTTGAGGAAGAGGTCCACGAATTACACGAATTTTCTTTTACCTGTACCCTTAGAGACCCTGAAACTTCTATTCTTTAGTCCTACTGTTAGCTTGAAGAAGCAATGGCAAGTTTAAAAAAACAAATCAAACGAATATTTCCGTGTCCACTCGTTTTCCCGGCAGCTCTGCTGTGGGAAAGCTAATGTTGAGCTTTCAGCGCTTCGGATGACCATCAAGCTGAAACGCTATAGTTCCCAGCCTTGCTTTTGCTTCCCTAATTCATTTCTTAGTGGACAAAAAAGAGGAAAGGAACAGTTCCACCGCCCCTATGCTGGGTAAAAACTAAAACCATTAAGATGTGAAGGAAACTAAAAGCCTCCAAACAAGCCTCCATGCACCTTCACTCCTTAATGGTTCAATGCTTCGACCCTTCGACAGGCTCAGGGACCGAGGCTCAGCAACCATAGCACTGAAATCTCTAAAGTCTAGCGTCTGATGTCTAAAATCTACCTAAGCTTTTCCTGCCTTCATCTTCTTAGTCGCATCTTCCCCACCGTTGATCAGGTACAATAAAGGTATAGGACGGTCAGTAGCTTCCACAAATGTCGGTCTTGCCTGCCAAGGGGCTACGGAAAGCACATTGGCAAAGTCCATCCAAAACTGTAGCCTTGCCGGTTCCAGATCCCAGGTCATATGGAAATGGTTGGCCGGGGCATATTGCTTGTATTCGGTCATGGAGGCATATTTTGGCACCACAAAGGTATGAGGCCAGGTAGGGTTGGCGCCGTCACAGATCTTTTGGGCCAGATCAGCCGGCAATTCCACTGTTTCTGCCTCATCCCAGATCATGGAAAACATCCCCGACAAAGAACTGTAAGCCAAGCGAGCGGCCAAGCCATTGATATTTCCCGGAGATTTGAAATGCACCGAGTTGCCCAAATAATAGAAATAATCCACGGCCTTGGGGAATGAAATGCCCTGCATCACTTCCTTCTCATCTGCTCCCGGCTTGGCGGCCCAATTGAAAGAAGCAGAACCGGAGTTGACTCCATCCACAAATCCTTTTTCCAGCCAAGCTTCATCGCCTGTTGCCTGATAGCCGTTTTGGGCGGCAAACTCACTGATATCTTCTTTCTCCCACACTTTTCTAAAATCCATAAACAAAGGCGGGTTTCCTTCGGACAGCCAGGTCATAAACAGCTGGGTCAAAAGCGCCTGCACATCGGCTTCTGTGGCAAAGGGCTGCACAGCTTTAGGCCCATTATGGTCAAAGGTGCTGTTGAACAGCGACTCCATGATATCGGCCACCGGGAGCTGTATCCCCCGGTCATCGGATCCCCATTCCAGCTGGCTCATAAAGCCTCCCCCTACTGCATCCACCTCTTTCATCAGGTCCCTGACGATCAGATACAGGGCAAGGCTTTGGTCCAGCAGTTCACTGTCCTTTTCACCATCCGGCAGCTCAATACGGTCGCCGGCATGGTTCTCCAACCAGCTTCTTAACCGCTTCAGCTCTTCCTTATCATACGATTCCTTTTTCAGCATATCCGCCAGCAACTTCATGTCCAGACGGGTAATCTCCAGGCCAAACTGGTTTCGCATTTCCAATACATGGGGCAGGGCGGTTTCCATCCCCATGGAGTCATGACCAAAAACCACCACTCTTTTTCCCTTCAAGCCCTGGAAGGTAACTGCCGCATAACACCAGTCCACCAAAGCCTTAAGGGTTTCCGGGCTCATTTCTGGATTTTGACCCGAATCGGGCCATTTTCCCACATTGATATGGGTAAGCTTGCCGTACTGGGCAATGGCCCCCGAAGTGGCATGGGTGTACACCACCCCCGGCCGGGTTCCGCTGTTTCCAGTGGTAAAGTTGATCGGAATATCTTTGGGAAAGTGGGACAGCAGAGAAATGGTGGTCAGCTGGGGAAAAGACCAGGTATCCGGCACGCAGACCAGGATATTGACACCTGCCTCTTTAAATTGTCGGGCCACCTGATCTGCCTGGGATTCGGCATCGATCAGCACATCGGAGTAAACCACCTCAGCGGCTGATCCGTTCGGAAGCTTGATTTTGCCGGCCAGGGCCTCCGCGGCATTTTTGATGATATTGGTACTCCTTTCCCTGCTGGCGGCATCTATCCGCGGGTCACAAGGTGCAAAAACGCCGATCACAGGATTTCCCGTGCTCGCCTTCACCTCTCTTGATAATAATTTTGCGCTCATATTTATTTTAATTTCTGTTCGAATATTGAAACCGAAGACCTACCAGGTTTTTAAAACCTGACAGGTCTGAAGTTATTGTCACCTTTGCTCAGTGGTCATCCCCCCGGCACTGTTCAATTCTAGTTTTAAATCACTGTTGAACTTTCCCTCTCTTTATGGTCTTCACCCATTTTCTTGAAATCATTCTTCCCATTATTTTTTCTAAACAGGAGCGATAATAAAAAACCGGTAAGGAAGATCACCATGGTTCCGATCACAATGGTTAGGTTGGTATGCATGGGGTTTCTAAAAGAGAGCCAATGTCCCTCGGTAATAAATATCGGGGTCAGGCTCATCCAGGCGATGACCAAAATGCCTATCACCACACCTATGGCCGCTTCCAGTTGTTCCACTTTCTTGGAAAAATAGCCCAACAAAAAGAGTCCAAGCACGCCTCCACTGAATACCGAAGACAGTGCCCACCAGGCATCCAAAGCACTTTTCACTTCGGTCATGGCCAGAGACACCCCAATGCTAAGCACTCCCATGACTACTGCAGCAATGGTCAGCACCTTGAAATTGGCCCTGGTACCGGCATTTTTGTTGATGTATTTTTTATAATGATCTGTAAGAATGACCGTTGCCGAACTGTTCAAGCTGGTGGAAATGGTACTCATGCCCGCAGCAAATATGGAAGCAATCAAAAGTCCCGTGAGACCCTTTGGAAGGCCATTCACGATAAAGAAGGGGAAAATCTTGTCGGCAGCATCCGAAGCTTGCAATTTAGCCGGCAACAAATCCGGATGAACCTGATAATAAGCAAACAAGGCCGTGCCGATAAAGAAAAACAACAGGGACACCGGCACATAAAGGCTGCTGCCAAACCAAGTGGACTTGATGGCTTCTTTTTCACTCTTGGCACTCATATAGCGCTGCACATAGTTTTGGTCCACCCCAAAATTCTGCAGGTTGATAAACAGCCCATAGATCAAGATCACCCAGAAGGTCGCTTCGGTCAAGCTTACGCCATAACTGCCAAGATTGAACTTGTCGTATTGCCGGCCTATCTCGACCACCTGCATGGGGCCTTCAGGCATGGAAAACAGGATGATCCCCAAACAGGTCAATGCCCCTAAAATCAGGACAATCCCTTGGATGGCATCCGTCCAGATCACCGCTTCTATTCCTCCCATCGAAGCGTAAATGATCACTGAAATCCCGGTAACAATGATGATGGTGGCGATATCCCAGCCCAAAAGGGCATTCATAGGCAAGGCCAATAGATAAAGGATGGTTCCCATCCTTGCCAGCTGGGTGAGCAAATAACAAATCGAAGCATAAGTCCTTGCCCAAGGTCCAAAACGGGTTTCCAGATAGTAGTAAGCAGACTCACTTTTCACCCCCCGGTAAAGTGGCACAAAGAATTTGACTGCCACCAAAGCGGCAATGGGTATGGAAAGACTGAAGACAAAGCTGTTCCAGTTGGTCAAATAGGCATTTCCCGGCAGGGCCAAGAAGCTGATGCTGCTGACAAAGGTGGCAAAGATCGACATTCCAATGGCCCAAGCCGGCAGTCGCCTTCCCCCGACCATATAATCATCTGTGGTACGGCCTTTCTTAAAGTAAAAGGAAGCACCGAAAAACAGTATGCCCAACATATACACTAAAAAAATGATCAGGTCTATTACGGGTAACTGCATTGGGTTAGTGGGTTAATTGATTAACTGTTTAATCGGTTAATATCTTTTGATCGTCTATATGTTGTCCCGTCGACTTAGTCGCGGGACTTTGAAAAACCGAGTCTCAGACTCAGCCCTATTAAAGTCACATGTCACATCCATTTTACAACCTCTTATTGGATTGCTTTCAGTAGGATTTAGGTCAGGATTGCAAATCCCGACCAGCTTAAATAGAAATCCATCTGTGTTTATCTGTGTGCATCCGTGGACACCTTTTATCTAGTGTCTGATATCTAACATCTTATTTTTAATCTCTTCCAGATTAGCGGCTATCTTCTCCCTTTCCGTCTCCCTGAAGCGGTGCAAGGGGGAAGCCATATAATCGCTGCAAATCCCCATGATACTGAGGGCAGCCTTAATACCTTTCAGGTAACTGGAACCAAACTTCCCTAAGGAATAAAGTTTGGAGGAAATCTCCATCACAATGCCATGAAGGGCTTTTACGGTAGGCACGTCTCCTGCTTCTGCTGCCTCAAAAAGCCTCACATAAAGTTCCGGGAACATATTGGCTCCACCGTTCACGCCACCATGAGCACCAAGAAGTACCGTCTCAGCCATAATTTCTTCCGGTCCAACAAAGAGGGAGAAATCCGGTCGGTCCTTCATTTTGTTGACCACATTATTGAAGTAAGCATTATTGGCTGAGCTGTCCTTTAAGCCCACAATCCCCTGGTGTTTGGACAAGGCCTTCACCGTATCCGGCTCAATGATGATCTTGGTATGCGAAGGCATATTGTAGAGGAAAAGCGGCAGAGTAAGCCTTTCCACCAAGTACTCATAGTACTCGATCAACTCAGGCTGGCCCAGGTTAAAATAATAGGGAGGGGCTGCCACCACCGCTGCTGCTCCTGCTTCAGCCGCTGTTTCGGCCAAACGCAAACTTTCGGCGGCCGCGGTATCGGTAATCCCAACCAACACCGGCACCCGATCTCCGACAATCTCACAGGTACGTTTCACCAATTCATGCCGAATGGCATAAGATAGACTGGTAGACTCTCCTGTCGTCCCCAAGATAAACAGGCCATGTACACCGCCCGCCAAAATATGGTTGATCAGGCGCTCCAGGCCTTCTACGTCCAGTGTATTTTCGTCCTTCAAAGGAGTGATCATCGGTGGCACTATGCCCTTAAAGGGCTGGGGTAAAGTTTGTATGGTCTTCATTATATTAATTTACTGCTTTTCTAGATTTCAGGCTATTGTGGACTATATCAGTCCGCTCAAACCTGACAGATAAAAGATTATTAATACAAACTTATCAGTTGAGGGGACAAGACTGTCCTGCACTTACGGGATTGAGCTGGGCCTTCAGCCCGGCTCCTACTCGAACCACCAATCAACGCCCTAGGCTTTGCCAAGGGCTGTGGTGAGTTAGGCTTTCAGCCTTCTGATTGAGAGGAAGCCCAGCCTTTCGCCTCAGCCTCAAGTCTAAAGGGCTGGGCTAAAACAGGCCTTCAAGCCTGCACTGAACCAAGGAACATCGTCCAAAGGTTTTATAGACGGAGAAGTCTACCTAAAGAATTATAAAGGGACCTCTTGAATTCTGCCATCTATTGAAATGCAAATAAAACTCAGCATCCTCCGTGAAACCTTCGTGGGCTTTGTGGTTAAACCCGAAACATGCATTAGCTTATCTATTACGGACTTAAAATGCTTTAAAATCAATCGCTTTGCTGCTGTTTTCGACTTCACCATCCGCCGCGGCCTTTAGGTTTGTAGGGTAAAGCAAGAATAAAAATATGTAGCTGATTTCGATGAGATTCAGGGTTTTGATATATTAAAAAAGAATGGGGTGAACTTTCGCCGCGGCTAGGCTTATGACCTATCGCCCGTATCAGTCCCCATTCTTTATTTGAGTTGCCAGTAACCAGTTAGAATTTCAGGCATCAAGGCCTTATAAAGGTTTTAGTTTCCGCAACTCCTTTTGTTAAATGCTAATATCCAAGTTATGAAATTTAAATCATTTATCGGTATCGATGTAAGCAAATCTACCCTTGATGTTTATTTGAGGGTCAATCATTGCCATGCTGTCTTTTCGAACAATGAAAATGGCTATCAGGAGCTGGTGGAATGGGTCATGGAAAATTCCGGATTGGTCTTGGCCAGGGACCTTCTTTTTGGGTTTGAATCCACTGGGCTATATTCCTCGCAGCTGGCCCTGTTCTTGGAAGAACACGGACTCCCCTTCTTTATAATGTCTGGCCTTGAATTGAAACGTTCACTGGGTATCAGAAGAGGAAAGTCGGACAAAGCCGACTCAAAGGATATTGCAGAGTACCTTTATGAAAAACAGGAAAAAATCACCCCAACAGTACTTCCTTCCCAGACTATTTCACAGTTAAAAAAATTGAATTCCTATAGAGAGCGACTGGTAAAAGAGAAAGCAGCCTTTACAACGCGGCTTAAGGAATATGATTCCATGGTGCCGGATAGGGACATGAGAGTTTATAGATCCTCTCATGAAAAAGTTATTGCCTGTTTGGAAGAACAAATCAAAACTGTTGAAAATGAAATGGAAAAGTTTCTTAAAAAGGACAGTGCACTGATGAAGCAATATAACCTGATCAACTCAATCAAGGGAGTAGGGCCACAAACCGCTCTTTCCCTAATCATTTTAACAGAGGGGTTTACCAAGTTCAGTACTTGGCGGAAATTTGCCAGTTATGCAGGTACAGCCCCCTTCCCTAATCAGTCGGGTACCTTCAAAGGAAGAACCAAAACAAGTAGGCTGGCTAACAAAAGGATAAAGGCTCTTCTGACCATGTGTGCAAGCACTTCTATCCTTTACAATCCTGAAATGAAGAAATATTATGAAAGAAGGGTCAAGGAAGGAAAAAACAAAATGAGTACGATTAACATCATCAGAAACAAAATTATCGCACGAGTTTTCGCAGTAATCAACAGAAACTCAGTTTATGTGGACACTCTCAAATATGCCGCTTAAAAATTCGATATTATTCTTGCTTTAACCTTAGAATACGGATGCCTCAGTCTCCAAACAGCCTGATTTTCTTGCATTTTCAGCCCTCACTACGATTGCTAATGTATGATCCAGGTTAAACTCTCAGAGTCCTTGCACTAAGCTTTACTTCCCAGAGCCTCTTTCCATCCATTATACGCCAACTTCACAGCATCCCCTTTTCCATTGGGCTGGGTATTGTTTTTCTTTTGTAGGTTTTGGAGGTGTTTCAAATCTTTAAACACGCCCACTTTTAGACCGGCCAAATAAGCCGCCCCCAAGGCCGACACATCTGCAATGCCCACATTGACGACCGGCTTTTCCAGTAGGTCTGCCAAAAACTGCATCACAAAACCGTTGGCGCTGATTCCCCCGTCTACATTCAGGGTATCAAGCTTTAGTCCTGCATCCTCTTCCATGGCCGCAATCACGTCTTTGATCTGATAGGGAATGGATTCCAATGCCGCACGGACAATGTGGTCCTTTTTGCAATCAAAGGTCATCCCCACCAAGGAGGCCTTGCGCTTCATGTCCCAATGGGGAGCGCCCAAGCCGCTAAAAGCAGGAACCAGGTATACCCCTTGGTTGGAAGGTAGGGCATTGGCAATGGCTTCGGTTTCCCGACTGTCCCGGATCAGGCCCAGCTCGTTTTTCAGCCATTCGATGGTAGCTCCACAGGTTACGATCACCCCCTCCAGCGCATAACTGACTTGTCCTTCCGTGCTCCAGCAGATGGTGCTGACCATGCCATGACCGGAGGTTTTCAGCTTCTCCCCGATGTTCATCAGCACAGAACAGCCCGTCCCCAAGGTGGCCTTGGCCGTACCCGGAGAGAAACACTCCTCCCCAAAAGCTGCTGCATGCGAATCGCCGATCATGGCGGTCACAGACACGGCTGAACTTACTATCCCCTCAAAATCGGTTTCCCCGAAATGGGCAGAAGAACTTTTCACTTCCGGCAGATGAAGCTTTTCCAAACCAAACCTGCCCAAAAGCTCATGGTCCCAATCCAATGAATGCAGGTTAAAAAACAAAGTCCGCGAAGCATTGGTATAATCGGTCATATAGGCTTTTCCGCCAGTCAACCGATATAACAACCAGGTATCCACCGTACCGAAGTAGGCCTCGCCGGCATCAATGGCCGCTTTTATTTTAGCATCATTTTCATAGAGCCAAATGAGCTTCGTCCCGGAAAAATAAGGATCTATGATCAGACCTGTTTTATCCCTAATCGCGGGCTCCAGTCCCTCTTCCTTCAGCCTTTCACAAACACCTATAGATCGCTTGCATTGCCACACCACCGCATTATAAAGCGGATTCCCCTGCTCGTCCCAAAGCAGGAATGTTTCCCGCTGGTTGGAAATCCCGCAGGCCTGAATATCCCCTACGCTGAATCCCCTAGTCGTGAAATCCTTGATACAGCTTCTCACGGCTTCCAAAACATTTTGATAGATGGCTTCCGGATCTTGTTCCACCCAGCCGCCCTTCAGGTAATCGGTCTTCAGCGGGACGGAGGACTTTACGATTTGCTGGCCCATTCCATCAAATACCAATGCTTTGGTACCGCTGGTTCCCTGATCGATGGAAAGGATATATTTTTTTAATGCATTCATATTTTACTATTCACTTAATAAAGACTCAACTATGTTATGGCCGGTGCGGAGTCAGTAACTCCAGGTTATTCTGTCCCGCGGCACAGCCGACAGGACAACTACAGCCGCGCTTAATTTTCCAATCTTTAAATCTTCCAATCATCAATCCCAACCTTAAAACCTTCCAACCCAAGCCTACTCTTCCTTGCTATTGACCTTATCTATTACCACCGCCAAAAGGATCACCAGGCCCTTGACCACCTGCTGCCAGAATGGGGAGACATTGAGCAGTACCAAGCCATTGTTCAGCACTCCGATGATGATACCACCAAGCACTGCTCCCATAATGGTTCCTTTACCTCCGGAAAGAGAGGTTCCCCCGATCACCACCGCAGCAATGGCATCCAGTTCATAACTGATCCCGGCATTGGGCTGGGCAGAGTCCAGACGGGAGGTAACGATCATTCCTCCAATTGCCGCCAGTCCTCCAGAAATGGCGTAAACGGTCATCTTGACCCTGCTGATGTTGATTCCCGAGAGCCTCGCGGCCCTTTCATTGCCCCCAATGGCATAGACATAGCGTCCAAACTTGGTCTTCTTAGTCAATAAGGTCGCCAAAGCAACAATAATGGCCGTGATCCACACCGGCATGGGAATACCCAAAAACCAGCCCGTACCCAAAAAGGCAAAGCTTTCGCCCAGCCCATTGATGGGGAAACCCTTGGTCCACAGCATGGTCAGCCCACGGGCAATAGTCAGCATGGCCAGAGTGGCCACAAAGGGGGGCACTTTAAACTTGGTGATGGTCCAGCCATTGAACCAACCCAGGCCAAAGCCCAAACCGACTCCTAATATAATCGCACCCACAGGGGCAAAGCCCACATAAAGGTTCATCCCCTCGACAGCGATGCCGTTTTTGATCAGGGAAGCGGTCACTGCCCCGCAAAGGGCCAAAATAGACCCCACGGACAGATCAATCCCCGCCGTAAGGATCACCAGGGTCATTCCCACGGAAATACAGATATTAACCGACACCTGCCGCATGACGTTCCAGCCATTGGCCAGGGTCAAAAAGCGATCGGAAAGTAAGCTGAGCACAAAACAAAGTAGGATCAGCGCTATAAGCGATTGGAATTTTGCCACCGAGGGCAATGGTCTTTTCAAAGTAATCATTGATTGGTAATTGGGTTATTGTTTACTCTTTTTACTGAGGTTTTAATTAACCATTAAGGGATTAAAGAAAAGATAGAAGCTACCCTTAATGTCCTTCATTTCTTAATGGTTAGCATCTTCATTTTACCTGTCACTTTATTCTATTTTGTCTTGCTTTTGGTGCTTTCCGGAATCGCCGCCCTCAGGATTTCATCCTCGGAAGTTTGCTCCGACACAATGATGTTTGCTGTAATCCTTCCCTCTGCCATGACCAGAATCCGGTCGGATATGGCCAGGATTTCCGGCAATTCAGAAGAAACGACGATCAGTCCCAAGCCTTCCCCGGCCAATTCTTTGATCAGTTTATAGATTTCATTTTTCGCATTGATGTCAATCCCCCGGGTAGGCTCATCCAGCATCAAGACTTTTGGCCTGGTGGCCAGCCATTTGGCCAGCACCACCTTCTGCTGGTTTCCCCCGCTCAGTTTCTCTACAATCTGCTTCGAGGAAGAAGCCTTGATCTTCAGTTCACCCATGTATTTTTGGGCCAGCCCATTTTCCTTTTTATCATCCAATAAGCCTGCGCTCAGGATACTGTCTACCACTGTCAGGCTGGAATTATTGCAGATGTCCATATTCAGCACCAGGCCATCCTGTTTTCGGTCCTCAGGAACCAATGCCAAACCGGCTTCCATCGCATCCATGGGTTTCCTAAATTGACAGGCCTTTCCGTCCAATAAGATACTTGCCTCTTGTTTGCCGTGAATGCCAAAAAGTGTTTCCATCAGTTCTGTCCGTCCAGCTCCCATCAGTCCAAAAATGCCCAGCACTTCCCCTTTGCCCAGATCGAATGCAATATCCTTCAGCAGGTATTTTTCTGGTTGTTTGGGGTGAGGCAAAGACAAATCCTGAACAGCCAGTACCTTTTCCCCAAAGGTTTTGTCACCACAGTTCCGCTGGATGACGACCTCCCTGCCCACCATTTGCTGGATCAAGGCATCTTCTGTCATGCCCTGCATCTCTCCGGCCTCGATCATCTCTCCATCCCTTAAGACCACATAGCGGTCCGCAATGGTAAAAAGCTCATCCAGCTTATGGGAGATATAGGCGATGGCCTTTCCCTCTGCCCGCAGATCGCGGATAATATCAAATAAGATCTCTACTTCATGATCGGAAATGGCAGAGGTGGGCTCATCCATGATGATCACCTGACTGTCCAGGGACAGTGCTTTGGCTATTTCCACCAACTGCTGCTGCCCCACTTTCAACTGATTTACCGGCATATCCGGATCCAGGTCCAGTTTCAGTTTTTCTAAAAGCCGCTTGGAATCCTTGCGCATTTTGGCCACATCCAGCAGTCCCATGGCATTTTCCGGCTCTCGGCCTAAAAAAATGTTTTCCCGAATACTTAAATAGGGGATCAGGTTCAGTTCCTGATGGATGATGTTGATACCCATTTCCTGTGCCTGCTTGGTATTTTGGAATTTTACCGGTTCCCCACGGAAATACACCGTCCCTTCATAATCCGGATAAACGCCCGAAAGGATTTTCATGAGGGTAGACTTTCCCGCCCCGTTTTCCCCCAAAATCGCCGTGACTTTCCCTGCCGGCAATTCCAGGCTTACGTCCTTCAGGGCCTTCACCCCTACAAACTCTTTGGTGATCTTCTCAACGGCCAGCATAAGCAGTATTTTCTTGTTGATCCATTAACTCAAAGCTTACCGGAATCAGCTCCACTTTGCTCAGGTCCACCTGTTCGCGGTTCATTTCCACAGCCCCCACAAAAGCGATTTCCTGGCCTACCTCTGCCTTGCTCTTCAATGGTGGCAGCACTTCGTCGCGGACCAGTTGGTTAATGGCAGCGGAAACATTGTTAAAATCCATGGTCTGCTCAAATTTCTCCAGATCCACCTTTCCACTGGCATCGCGCACTGCATTGCCAAAAATATATTCAGTTTCTATCTGGACCACTTGACTGCTGGAATCAGTCTTCACCAACACGGTCAGTTCATCTTCTCCCACTTGGCGTATTTCTCCTTTGCCGCTGATCATAAAAAACCGGATATTGCCGATTCCCATTGATTTGGAATAGTCTTCAAAGGCTTTTTTAGGCTGATTTTTCAGCAAGGCAACCAGCTGATTGATTTCCACAGCCTCCCCTAGGTTGGGCTGTAGTTCATTGTCCCAAAAGTCCCTCGCATAGGCAACGGCATCAAATTTCTTCTGATCTGCCAAGGCCCTAACTTCATCTAGCTTTTTGATGGAGATGGAGCTGACGAGCGCTGTCAGCATCAGAGCCCCTAAAACGATATTTTTTACTGCTTTTCTTTTCATTTTTTTAGTATTGAGAAATGAGACATGAGTCTTGAGTCTTGAGTAGTGAGTAGTGAGCCTTCAAGTCAATCCGTCATTGCGAATATTTGGACATTGAGCTTGTCGAAATGCCCAATTGTGAAGCCCATCTCTCTGGGCATCCCGAAAAGGAGGCTGCTTCCTTCATTTCGAACGGCAGCTTGTTCTGCGACAACTAGCCCTTCTAAGCTCGGATGCGCAACTTTAAACCTTACAACCTTAAACCTTCCTACTCCTTTTTCCCATAAGCGGCATAATGCTCCACATTGCCCGGATATACCAGCTCCACATCCACAGGCAGTTTTTTGGCAAAATCCTTTTCTCCTTGAATATATTTATCTGCCAGCTGGGCGGCAGTTTTGGCCATCACTTTTGGAAACTGCATGGCTGTGGCGGCTATTCTCCCATCTTTTACCGCATCCACAACATCCGCTGCCCCATCAAAGCCGAAAACCTTGACCTTGCTGTCCATACCTGCTGCTTTGAGCGCCTGATAGGCTCCCATCGCCATGGCATCGTTCCCGCAGAATACGGCATCTATTTCTCTATGAACCTGTAAAATGGACTCCATGACCTCCATGGCCTTGTTTCGGTCGAAATCGGCACTTTGCTGCGCCACCATCTTTAGATCAGGATAATGGTCCACCACACTGTGAAAGCCCTTGGAGCGGTTCCAGGTATTGTTGTCCCCCACCAGGCCGAGTATTTCCACGTAATTCCCCTTTTTATCCATTTGGTCGACAAAGTATTTCCCTAGTGACACACAGCCGGCATAATTGTCCGAAAGGATCTGGGAGGTGGGCAGGCTGGAATTGACCTCGCGGTCCATACAGAAAACCGCTAAACCCGCATTCGCGGCCTTCGCCACATTGCTAACAGAGCCTTCGGCATCCGTGGGATTGAAAAGTATGGCCTGATAACCTGCGGTGATGGCATTCTCAAAATGATTGTTTTCCAGCGCCGTGTTATTTTGTGAATCAAAAATACTCACCTCATAACCCAAGGCTTCTGCCTCCTGCGCTGCAGTTTCGGCCAATACCACAAACCAAGGATTGTTCAAGGTAGAGACCACCACCGCCACTTTCCCCTTGGAACCGGTGGCGGACCTGCTGTCACATGCCCCTGTCAATAATAAAAAGGGCAGGCAACAGAGTATAATGTATTGTGTTATTTTGGTCATGTTGTTTGGGTTTGATAGACCTTCCAGGTTTTAAAAACCTGGAAGGTCTTTTTTATAGTTTTATCCAAAAGGAGCTAACCAAGAGAAATGCTTCAGAAGCAATGCTTTCACCCCCTTCGATGCTTAGATCCCGTACAGTGGTCGGGAAAGGCAGGCTTTACAGCCGATCAAAGAAGCTTCAGCGCCTCAGCGGCTATTCCCCTTTCAGAAATACCATAATGTCCCAGGATTTCCAGCTGGGAACCTGTGACGGTATATTCATCCGGAATTCCCATGATTTTGAATTTATTGCGGTAGCCATGTTCCATCAGGAAAGAAGCGCAGGCCTCGCCCAAGCCCCCGTAGATACTGTGTTCCTCTGCGGTAATGATAGCCGGATAGCTGGAAGCTACCTGCTCCAAAAGCGCTGTATCCAAAGGCTTTACCGTGTGCATGCTCACTACCCCTATTTGGAAATCGGTTTCCTCTTCCAGCAGTAAGGCTGCTTGCAAAGCCGGATAAACCGCCTCCCCTGTAGCGACAATGGCCAGGTCTTTTCCTTCCTTGATCACCCTGCCCTTACCGAGTTCAAAATCCTTATTGTCCGTCAAGTAAGGCATGGGCTTTTTGCCAAAACGGATATAAACAGGAATTTCCAGCGCCGCTGCCTGTCGGATGGCCATTTCCGTTTCAAAATTATCCGCCGGAGCCACCACCATGATATTGTTTACAGCCCTCAAGACCGCATAATCATGCAAACTGTGATGTGTTGATCCCAAGGCTCCGTAGCTCACCCCGGCACTGATCCCGATGACATTGACAGGATTATCGGAATAGGCAATATCATTTTTGATCTGCTCAAGCGACCGGGCCGTAAGGAAACAGGCGGGAGAGACGGCAAATACTTTTTTGCCCGCTGAAGCCAACCCGGCTGCCACACCGACCAGGTTCTGCTCAGCAATGCCCACCTCCACAATCTGCTTGGGATATTTCGCTGCAAAAGGCACCAGCTTGCCCGAACCTCTGGAATCGCTGGTTACGGCGATAATGTCTTTATCTTCGGAGGCCAAATCCTGTAGGGTAGCCGAAAATACTTCGAGATTGGCCTGTCCCTGTTTCAAGGTATATGTGGTAAATGCTGTCATTTAGATAGTTGCTTTCGTTAATTGATCCAGTTGTGCATCCAATTCCAACTGGGCTTCACTGTACTGTTCATCATTCGGCACGCCATGATGCCATTTGATATTGTTTTCCATAAAGCTGATTCCTTTGCCCTTGATGGTATGGGCAATAACCAGGTTCGGTTTCTCATTTTCAAAAGGAACGGATTGGAAGGTTTCTTTTAATACTTCAATATCGTGCCCGTCCACGTGCTTCACGCTCCAGCCAAAAGCTTCAAACTTTTTGTCGATCGGCTCCGAATTGCAGACATCCTTGGTAGCCCCGGTAATCTGCAGTTTGTTATAGTCCAAAATGGCCACCAGATTATCGAGCTTGTAATGGGAGGCAGCGATGGCCGCTTCCCAGTTGGATCCTTCCAGCAGCTCCCCATCGCCCATCAGGGTAAATACCCGGTAATCCTTTTCATCCATCTTGGCCGCCAAAGCTGTGCCCACGCTGATGGGAAGCCCGTGGCCCAAGGCACCGGTGTTTTGCTCCACACCCGGTACTTTCCGGGTAGGGTGGCCTATAAAGTGGGATTGGTATTGGCAAAGGGTTTCCAGTTCTTTCTCATCAAAAAAACCCTGGTCTGCCAGCACCACAAACAGGGATTCCACCGAGTGGCCCTTGCTCTGGATATAGCGGTCCCGGTCTGGGTCAGCAAAGTTCTCCGGAGAAACATTCATGATGGCATTGTACAGGACATTAAGGATGTCCGTACAGGAGAGGCTTCCCCCCGTATGGCCTGCATTGGCCTGTTTGATGTATCGGAGCACCTTCTTACGGTATTCCAGTGATTTTATTTCCAGGTCTTTCGTGGTCATTGTTGTTTGGTTGTTTGGTTGTATCTCTTTGGTCTAAGTCTGAAGACTTAGACCAAACGTAGTCATATAGCTTTAGGATTGTAAATCCCTAATATCTTTAGGTCCGGATTGCAAATCCGGACCAGCTTCGAAACCCGGATCAGTTACTCGTCCCAAGTCTAGCATCTTATGTCTAATATCTAGCGTCTATTTATTGCCGTGTCTATACACTTCCCAGCCCATATAATTGCCAAAGGCCTCTTCCAAAATATTGGCGGTATGGGAAGCGTTCATCACCACATGGTGCTCAAAGCCATTTTTGCAGACATGCTGCATCAAGCCCTGTAGGTTTGGTATCTGCGAAACTGCCCGGTTACCAAAGGTATTCAGCTCATCATCGGTCAGCTTTCCCTCGCCGATATAGGTTTTGATCACTCCTTTGGCATCATCGGTGCTGATTCTACCATAGGTAAGGGGTGAAGCGGGTGTCCTACCGGACAAGGCCCCATAGGTATTTTCCTCTCCCACCGTAGTTCCCAAAATCGGGGCAGTGGCAATTTCTATATCGGGCAGGAAGGACTTTGCCCAGTTGCCACAATGGAAAAGCACGCACTTTTCGGCATCGTCGGCATAGTTATTATTCCAGTCCACCAGGGCACTTGGAGAACCTGAGGCCAGCTGCATCGCATACATGGTCAGGGTTCCGGTTACGTCCACCTCACAAGCACTGGGCTGCATATTCTCACTCATCATACTCATACTGGTGCAGACATTACAGCCATAATTTTGCTGCACAGAAGTCCAGCACTGTATAGCCGTTGCATCCAGCACGTTTTCTTCCATAAATTCATTAAGGACCACGTCCATTTTTGCAATCTGGAAAAGGGCCTTCTCTGGCGTCCTGCCCACCGAAGCATAGGCATGGATCCTTTCCAGCCGCTCCTTGACCCTTGCTTCCTCATGATCCAGCTTTTGGGCTCTGCCAAGTATCTCCGACAGGTCAATGGTGGTTACCGAAATACCGCTTCGCTGAAGCAGCTTTTCACTGTAACGGACCGTATTGAAGCCTCCTGGCCGTGCACCAATGGCGCCGATCCGCGCATTGCGCAGGCCTTTGACAATGCGGCAAACGGCAGTAAACTCCTGAAGGTCTTTGGTGAATTTAGGATCCAAAGGGTGGACCACATGGTCTGAAGTCAGGGTATATTGAATGCCATACTGGTACAGGTTATTGCAAACCGAAATCTTGCCGCACCAGGAATCCCTTCTACGGGCCACATCCAGCTTGTTCAGGTCATCAGGATAGCCCTGGATTAATACCGGCACATTCAGATTGGCCAGCTTAAGGGTTTCTGCCATGCCCCGCTCATCGCCGAAGTTGGGCAGTACCACCAAAACACCCATGATCTCATCACGGTGCTGCTTAAACAGCTCAGCACATTTTGATGCCTCTTGAAAGGTTTCCACTCCGCCCAATTTGGTCTCCTGATCATCCAGGATTACCGGCTTGATATTGAGTGCTTCGAACAGGTCCAGGATATCCGCCCGGGCCTCCGAGACCAGTTTGTCGGGAAAAAAATCCCTGTTCCCTATTATTACGCCCAAAGTCACGGGCTTTAAATCTTTTCCTTTGAATAACATGATTTAGATTTTAGATGCAATGTCGTTTAGTTAAGATGAATCAATCATGAAACCATTAAGAATTGAGGGCCCATTAAGAGTTGCTTTTTGTTTTTCTTCATCCCCTTCATCTGTTGATGGTTCAATTTGATTCTGACGTCTACTTTCTTAATTTTTGCTTTTACTTTTCAATACCAACACCCAGTCGGTATCCTTGCTGGGGGCTTGAAAGTGCATTGGTTTATCCGTTCCCGTGATAGACTCCTCGGTTACTTTTTTTTCGCTCTTGCTGTCTATCCAAGTCACTACCGGGTACTCACCTTCTTCCAGGCTAAGGGAAAAAGGCGCTCCATCCATGGTAAATACCAAATATTGTTTACCCGGCTCTGCCATGGCAAACACCCTGGTGGCCTGATGTGCCGAAAGCAGCTCATCATGGGGTTTCATGCTGTAAAAGCCCAATTCTTCTTTCATTATGGATGAAAGGATAGTGATGTATTTTTCAGAAAGATGGAATGGGTTCTCGTCACTAAAGGGCAGCCCTGAAGGTCCATTGGCAAAGAGTTCATATTCCTTTGCATGACCATTCCAGGTAAAGGAGGCTCCGGCAGTGGCACAGGCCCAGGCAGCTCTTAATAGATCCTCCTGTGTGGCCCCGACCCGCTCATGCCAAAACCTTCTCCATAAGGCATTGCCTTCACTCATAAACACCGGTTTGCCCTCATAGCCTAGCAAGCAGGCCATATGATGCGTCCAGGCATCCTTCCATAACAACCGGTCCTTATCCCTATCTGCGGAAGCCACTTCATGGTTCTCTATGGCCGCAAAGCTGTATTCATTTCGATGGTATTCATTATTCCGGGGAAACTCATCCTCATAGGTTCTGAGGTGGTCAAAGACATCGTACTTGGCAACAAGCCTTGCAAAACCCAACTCTTGATCCTCCCTGTCTCCCGGCACTTCCCATACAAAGTTCCAACCGGCCAAATTGGCAAATGGCGCCAAGCGGGCCACCATATAGTTTACAAAGGCATCCTTCTGCTCAGAAGAAAGCTTGCTCCAGTCCGGACCTTCATTTTGACTGCCATCTACCCCCAAAAACATGTGAACGCCCACGTCTTGCTGATTCAGCCAGCCCAAGTGCTTTTCCATCCTATGCCATATTTCCAAGTTCATCGTGCCAAAAGGGTCTCCTTCCTCGTAAAGTGCAAGGTCTAAGGTTTCGGGCTCAGGGCCATCCAGGTAATACTGCCCAAAACAACAGAGGGACAGCAGCCAATTGACTTGAAGGTGGTTATAGCCATGATCGATCAAAGGCTGATAAACATTATCCCTTACCCAGTCAAAATCCTGTCCAATGGAACCATGACCCGTTTCATAATAGGACTTCAGCCATACCGGCTCAGTTCCGTTATAAGCAAGCCAATGAGGATTTTGGCCGTAAGGCTTTAATATGCCCTTTCCGGCTTGGTCGGCTGTACAGACAAAACTGCCTTTCCCCCCTTGAGCACCATCCGACCAACGGTAGACATATTTCCACTGCCCGACCTCATCGGGCATAAATCTTATCTTCCATACTGTCCCTTGTGCTCCTCCTTTTCCGTCCCCATCATAAAAACCATAAAAATCTGTCAGCTTCCCGGATGGGGATTGATACTGTACTTCCAGCCTAACCTCTGTAAAAGGGTTCTTATAAATTGTGGAATTGGTTATTTCGGTTTCAAACAGTCTAAAAAGTCCCACTGGGACGTCTGAACCATGATGTACATGTTCAGGTTTTGCCTGGGCGGAAATGGGCAGAAATAGCCAAAAGGCCATAAGTAGCCAAAGAAGTTTATTTTCAAATTGGTTCATGGGTTTATGGATAAATTGACCAAAGGCAAGAAATTATTTTGCACTTTTCTTATTTAACCTATCCTAAATTTTCAAAATAAAGTCAGCATGTCTGTCCTGCACATTCCTGCATTGAAATAAAAAATCTCCTACCTCCCTGGCTAACCAATAAGCCAAGGAAGCAGAAGAGTAGAGTATCAAAAAGTATCCCAATGATTATCTTTAATAACTTTTAAGCCAACGCTATTGCGCTTTATACCGCTTTACCAATGTGTCGTAATTGTTTTCTGTTTTAGTCCAATCCACTACCCTATCAACAGGAATCCCGTGGATGTATTTTTCAATATTGTCATAGCCATCTCCATTTAGGTCCCCATTTGCGTCTGAAGGATCCTGTGGATTCAGCCCATGTTCCTTCTCCCAAGTGTCAGGCATCCCATCCATGTCAGTATCTAGATAGGACTCTCCATGATACTCGGGATATCCCCCCACTTGACTTACATCGGTAATAATTCCCTTTTTATAGCTATCCTCATCCAAGCGCCTTCTGCCTTTTCCCAAAAATTCCTTTCCAACATGGCTTTTTCCTCCTTCAGTGTACTGAATCTTACCGGTTCTCACTTGTTCTACCAAACGCTTATCCACCGGGTCCCTTCTTGGAAGCGTCGCTCCTACATTGTCCAATACAAAATCATAGGTTTGCTCAGCGGTCATCATGGTCAATGGAGCTAGTGGAAAAGGTTCGTTGACACGGATATAAGGTTCGTATTCTTTCGTCCGCTCCACCTTGCCATCTACCTGCACCCCTCCATTCCAGTTGTCCTTGGAGATGGCTTCATAACCTTCCATGATATTTCCACTTACATGTACCCTGCCCAAGACAAGGGAATCCTTTACAGAACGATCTCCCTCTGGTTTGATGATCCGGTAACCTACCGGATCGTCTTTTGGAGTCATGGGACCGGGCTTGAAATAGTTGTTGATGATATTATAGCGGGAGCGGTGATCTCCCCCGTCTATCGTCCGGTACCACCAGTTGAATATCACATTGTTTACAAAACCAAAATCCCCGTACATGCCCACAGAAGCATTTCTGGCCACATTACTGGCCCATAAATTCCTCATAAAGGTACTGTTAAGCCCACCGATCGTACTTCCAAAAGCATGGTTATAGGTATCCAGCGCCTCGGCGAAAATGGAGTTTTGGATGGTCACATTTACCGTAGGCAGCTTATGCTCAACACCGTCTCCTGATTGGTAGACATGACGGTACATGGACATGTTTTCATCCAAACCCCAGGTGGAGGACACGTGATCAAGAATGATATTGCCCACACCATTACCGCCCAAAGCATCATCCCTAAAGCGTACATCCGTCTCCCCTCTTCTAAAGCGCATATGCCTGATCACCACATCATGGGTATCGATCAAAACCGAACCTCCCGCTATACAGACCCCGTCTCCAGGAGCAGTCTGTCCTGCAATGGTAATGTAAGGTGCCCTGATGTTCACCGGGCTTTCCAATTGGATGATCCCTGCCACATTAAAGACCACGAACCTTGCACCTCCAGCTTCACAGGCTTCCCTGAAAGTACCAGGTCCCCTGTCTGCCAAGCTGTTCACTACATATACTTTTCCACCACGGCCACCAAAGGTGTACGCCCCGCCGCCTTCTGCTCCTGGAAATGCCGGAATATCAGCCTGGGGTAAATCCCCAGGGATTGCCGCCCAAGGGATATAAGGCTTTCCTTCTTTAATTTCAGCCTTTACTATTGGCCAGGCTTTTTCCCAAGCCTTGTCAGAAATTGCTTCTATCTCTTTTAGCATATCTTCAGTCTCCTGCTTTACTTGAGGAGGAATATGAGGATATTGTGCTTTTAGGGTTAATGTTGTGAGAAAAAACAATAGGTAAAATAGGCAGTTAACTTTTTTCATGTTTGGCTGTACCTTCAGGCTTATGCAATGGAATTTAGGGTAGCGGGGCCGGTTCAGCCCCGCTACCGTTTTTTTGATTGATATATATTATTCGTAAGCTGGATTTTGAGGGTAATCCCCTGCATCTAGGGAGATGGCCGAAAGAGGAATCGGTCTGAGGATTTTGAACTCGTTATTCGCGCCTCTGAATGGATCGGTACCTGATGCATAGATTGTCCTGATGTCAGGATTCCGATCACGGGTATATTCCATCAGCTTACCGGTTCTTTTGAGGTCCATCCACCGAAACCCTTCACCGGCCAGTTCTCTGGCCCTTTCATCCATGATAAGATCCAAATCCACGGAAGAAACCTCCATGGCAGCTTCCATGCCCGGGGCTGCGGCCCTTCTTCTGACCACATTGATCCTATCCACAGCAGCTCCAAGATTGCCCGCTTGGAAGTGTGCTTCAGCAGCTATCAGGTAAGTCTCCCCCAGCCTCGCCAAATACAGATCATGCGTGTACCTAATATTGGGCAGCTGAACCCTGTCGAACTTCTTCAGTGCGGGGAAATCCGTCTGATTGAGACCATCCCACCAGTGGGGATCTATCGGAGAAATGACGGTATTGGCCCGGGTAGGGGAAGCCGCTCTCCAAGCCGTAGTATCAGCCAGTTGGGCTGCAGTTCTGGGATAGTAATAATTTACCGGTGAATTGTCCGGATCCAACAGATAACCTGTATATGGACTGGTTTTAACGTTAAGGAAAGTACCCTC
The DNA here is from genome assembly GCF_054777495.1 of Echinicola sediminis. NCBI lineage: Bacteria > Pseudomonadati > Bacteroidota > Cytophagia > Cytophagales > Cyclobacteriaceae > Echinicola > Echinicola sediminis. The sequence continues at coordinate 71,447 of NZ_BAAHAP010000020.1, forward strand.
AAACCTGGTGTCATTATCATCGAATAAAGTCAAGAGGTACTCGGTAGGGTGAAGGGTATTCTTTTTGTTTACCCCGTCATTGCTTCCCTGTACCAAAGGTCCCCAAGGATAATCCCAGTTATGTGCAGGGGAATTTCTGGTAGAACCGTCCGCATACTGAATGGACCAGAGCACCTCTTCGTTATTGTCATTTTGATAAGCAAACAGCTCATCAAAACTCAGGTTGAGTCCTTGCCCCCCAATGGCTGCATCAGCCAAGGTCGCCGCTTGGGCAAAGTCAGCTGCAGAGCCACCATTTGCCGTATCATAACCCCTGGTCAAATAAACTTTGGCCAAGATATGCTGGGCCACCCGCTTGGTCACCCTACCAAAATCTCCCTGTGAATCAGGCAAGCCATCAATTGCTGCTTCCAGCTCGGAAATAATAAAGGCATACACCTCGCTGGCAGGGGTTCGGTCAAAGTGCACGATCGGCTCGGTAACCAAATCCGTCACCAAACTCACATCCCCAAAGTGCTGAACCAAGATGAAGTAAAAGAAAGCCCTGATGGTTCTCAATTCTGCTACCCTGGTGGCCAGTTCAGGAAAACTTTCGGTGCTATTGGCATACTCCAAAGCCATATTGTTGATTTGGATACTTTGGTAGGTGGTACGGAACAAGTCCTCCACCTCGCTGTTTCCCGGGGTCAGTGTCTGATAAGAAGACAGCCCCAAAGGCACTTCAGAGTGCGTATTGAAAAACAGGTCCGTACCTGCACAGAATATATAAGGTGTAGGCTGATATACATCCCGTAGGGAAGCATAGGCTGCGTTTACCAAGCCTTCATACCCAGCCTGGGTCCCGTAATAGTTCTCCGCGGTGGTATTCCCCAGGTTCTCCTCCTCCAAAAATCCTGAACAGCCTACTAGCATCAGCCCTGTCAGGATAGTGTATATTTTTGATTTTATCCTTTTCATCTCTTTAGAATTTAATGTTAGTACCTATCTGATAGATTGCATAGGAGGTATTGGTCGCATCCACTCCCGACATTTCTGCTCCTGCCCACTCTGGATCAAAGCCATCATAGCTGGTAAAAAGGAAGGGGTTCAGCGCATTGACATAGACCCTCATATCGGATATTCCAAGTTTTGAAAGTGCATTTGGCGGCAAATTATATCCTAAGGTGATGTTTTGAACCCTTACAAATGAGGCATCCTTATTATACCCGGGATAGCCATAATCCTCCGCGTCCTCTCCATAATACTGTCCCATATAAGAGGCCTGGGGGTACTCATTGGAATACCTTGGCTCCGTGATAGGGTTTTCCCTGACATAGAAAGGCACATCCAGAATCACCCTACTGTTGAAATCGGTAAATTCGGTATGGAAAGGGCTGTACTGCAGGACTCCCTGCTTGGTATAAACCGTTCCCGAAAGATCCCAGTTCTTGTACCTAAAAGTGGTGGAAAACGTGCCGATCCAATCTGGAGCGGGAGATCCCAACACGGCCATATCATTATCGATATCGATGTTACCATCTCCGTTCAGGTCCTTCACTTTGGCCGTTCCTTCCATGGCCTGAAGATCTTCTGGAGCCAGTTCATCCCTTTGCCATACTCCATCAAAGACCATGGCGTACACCACATTGACAGGTTGGCCTATAAACCATCTGTTGGGCACATCATCCTCTTTGGCTCCATACAGCTCCACGATTTTGTTCTTGTTCCTGGAGAAGATAAAGCTGGTCTCCCAGGAGAAATCACCACGCTCAATGTTCACGGTTTTCAACAGCACTTCCACCCCTTTATTGCTTACTGAGCCCACATTGTCGATCATGCTCGCCCAACCTGTAGGCATGGCCAGCTTGCGCTCCATCAACAGGTCAAGGGAAAGCCTGTCGTACACGTTCAGTTCACCGGAAATCCTGTTATTGTACAATCCGAAGTCAAGCCCAAAATTCCATTCTCTTGTTTTTTCCCATGTCAGGTCAGAATTGGAAATGGCGTTTGGAATAAAACCATCGGCAGTTCTTCCGTCCCAATCATAATACGTCTGTCTGTTTAGGGAAGACTGTGTGGAGTATGCAGGGATATTATTGTTTCCTGTGTATCCGTAGCTAACCCGGAGCTTCAGGTCGTTTACTTGGGGCACCTCTTTCAAAAATGGCTCTTCGGTCATTCTCCAGGCCACCGCAGCAGATGGGAAAGATGCCCATTTGTTGCCTTCGGCCAATTTGGAGGAACCGTCCCAACGGATGGTAGCCGTCAGCAAATACTTGTCCTTGTAGGAATAGTTGGCCCTGTTGGTAAAGGAAAGCAGCGTGCTCTTATTGAACCCAGAGGTAGCGTCCCGCTGTGGAGCACTTTGTACATTGTACCAAAGCGAAGCAAAAGGGACATCTCTACCATAGGCAAAGGCATTTTCCATGCGGTCCATCTGTGAGGACTGGATGAAATCATAGGAGATTCTATGGTCCTCGTTTATTTCTTTGGTGATGTTCATTTGGTTATCCCAGATGTAAGAAAGACTGTTGTCATTCCACATTCTGGCTACGGAGATGGACCTGGTGGCAAAGCGGTCAAAGTATTCCCCACTTCTCTGGAACCTCGCATTGGGAGAGAAGGTGGACCGGAAAGTAATGCCCTTCACTGGACTGAATCGCAGGTAAAAATTGGTGATGGCATAAAACTGCTCCACATTATATTGCGAACCACTCTCCAAGTATGCATAAGGGTTGACATTACCGGAGATGCCCACCATGGGAGATTGCACCGTATTGCCCTCTCTATCGGTGGCCGGGGCATAGTTTGGCATTCTGAACAACTGCCGGGTATACCCTTGTCTTGAAATCAACTCCCTGTCAGAATAAGCCAGGTTAATATTGGCCCCCATCGCGAACTTGTCGCTTGGACGGGCATCGATACTTGCCTTGAAATTGTACTTTTTGAAGTATTGGCCTTCGGCATTTCCATTATCTCCCTGATAACCGACTCCTAACACATAGCTTACGTTTTCATTTCCACCAGAGGCAGAAACAAAATGGTTCTGCTGAACACTTGGCTTAAGGAGTTCACCCAGCCAATCGGTCCCCCTTCTATTGGATAGGGCCTCTTCCCAATAATTGACCCCGTCTTCACCGATTACATTGGGAAAGCCGTATGTGAGAGAAGGCACGATCGGATTACCTAACACAAGGTCCCTCGCGATGTTACGGTGCCTGTTCCAAAGAATACTCTCATCATAGCCGTTAAGGAAATCCGGCATATTGGTGATGGTCCTCACTCCCACAAAACCTGAATAGGTAAAGGAAGGTTGTTGGTTTCTGATGCCCTCCCCGGAGCGGGTGGTCACAATCACCACACCATTGGATCCTCTGGAACCATAGATGGCGGTAGACGAAGCATCCTTAAGGATATCTATCCGTTCGATGTCGTTTGGATTAAGGAAGCTGATATTATCTGTCATCACCCCATCCACTACATACAGCGGGACTCCGCCTGAAAGAGAGTTAGCACCCCGGATCTGGATGTCAAATTCTGCACCTACCGAACTGGTTCTTTGGGTGATGTTGACCCCTGCAGCATTGGCCTGCAACGCTTTCATGGGACTTGTGGCCCCCACACTGTTGAGCTCCCTATTGCCTATAGAGGATACCGCACCTGTCAAATCCTTCTTCTTGACCTCACCGTATCCGACCACGACCACTTCCTCCAGCGCAGAGACATCACTCTGCAAAATAATATCGATGGTAGAGCGGTTTTCAACCGGGACTCTTTGGCTTTCATAGCCGATAAAGGAAACGATAAGAATGGTCCCATCGGGAACATCTATGCTGTAGTTTCCTTCAATATCCGTCACTGTTCCTATTCCGGTCCCTTCCACCAAAACAGAAGCACCAGGCAAAGGCCCCCCCTCATTGTCGGTTACTTTTCCCTTTACCGTGATATCCTGGACTTCTTCAATTTGGGTATCCTCCTGTTTTTCGATTCTGACATTGATCTGGTCGTCTACCTGCTTGAACCTAAGCTGGGACTCCTGGGATATTTCCAGCAGCAGGTCATACAGACGCACATTGTTTCTGCGGATCGTAAACCGGTCTTCCTGACTGACTACTTTCCGGTCATAGACAAACTTAAAACCTGTTGCCTGTTCGATTTTGTCAAATACTTCTTTGGCACCTGCCCGATCAAAGCTGACCGACAAGAGTACATTCAAGTCTTTCTCCTGGCTGTTTAAGGCGATCATCTCTGCCGAAAAACCCACTTGCAGGTGTGCTGATTGAGCAGGTCCCGAATAGACCAGATTGCCCAATAGCATCGCTCCGCAAAGCCAGCGGAATTTCAGTAATTTTTCTTTCATAATTTTGGGTCGTTAATTGTTAAAACTGTTATCTGTGGGTATTATTAGGTGGTGCTTAGTCAAATTTTAGGGTTACATTTTTTCCTTCTATTTTATATTTAACATCGTACATAAACTGCAGACCGATCAGGATATCCTCCAGCTTTTCATTTTTATACCGGCCATTTACTTTCCAGTCTTTTGGTGTACTGCCATAGATTTGGAAATCCACCCCATACCATTTGCTCAGCCTGTCCACAAATTCATCAAAGGCTGTATCCTCAAAGATGATCACCCCTTCTTTCCAAGCGGTAACCCTGGAAATGTCAAATGGACCGATAGCAATCTGTTCCTGACGAACATCATATTTTAACTGCTCCCCGGGGCTCAGGAAATGATCCGGATTATTGGGCACGCGGACTTTTACTTTTCCCTCCACCAGGGAAACTTTTGTCTCATGGCTAAATTTGGAAGCTCTCACATTGAAAGACGTCCCAAGAACCACTGTCTCCATATCTCCTGCCTTTACCATAAAGGGTTTGGAAGGATCATGGGTCACATCAAAAAACGCCTCCCCTTCGAGGACCACCTGTCTATGATCACCTTCAAAATGCTCCGGAAACTGCAACTTGCTCTCGTAATTCAGATGAACCACCGTTCCATCGGGAAGGGTAAGGACAGATTTTCTTCCCCTTGGGTTTTCCGATACGTTCCAAGCGATTTCCTCTTCCACGGGCTTCATCGAAACGTCTAAAAATTCCCCGGCAATGAGTGCGATCATCACGCTAAAAACTAGGATGGCTGCAACTTTTAACCATTGTCCAAAAGGCCTCTGAGAAGAATAGGACCTAGGCTTCCCCAAACCATCCTCCGCTGCGATCACCTTGTTCAGCATGTCCTCCAGCTCATCCTCGGCCAACTCATGCTTGCCAAACTGAAGCCGCTGAACAAATTCCTTCGCCTGCAAAAACTCCCCGGTATGCTGAGGATGTTGCTGTAGCCACTTCTGCCAAAAAACACTTGCTGCACCCTTGGGGTTTTTCACCCAATCGACAAAATCCTTCTTGGCTATTAACTGATAGAATATTTTATTTTTATCGCTATCCACCTTGTTTACTTCTTTTATTACTACAAGAACAGAACTTTGGAAATGATACCGGGTTGGAGGAAAAATTTTTATTTATTTTTTTTTAAAGTCTTAATAGAATGGATTGGAGGGCATTTCTTGATGAAAAACGTATATCAAATACGACACTTCTAGTGTAAACATATCGATTAAATACTGCATTCTCGATCTCCGCCTTATGTGTCCTACATGAATCCGCAAAGACAGCTTTGACTCTATTAATAAGAAGGATAGTTTTCGAAAAATTGGATTCTTCCTTCCAGTAGGCAAGATAAACCATTAGACAAACCTCGCCTACAGGAGACAGTTAACCGATTAAACAAGAAGGTGACTACGAAAAGTAT